>CABMDX010000336.1 GCA_902385025.1 uncultured archaeon
CATCCTAGGTCTGGTTTTTGCGAGAAAGCCAATGAAGCATAAGATCTACCTCTCCGGACCACTTTTTTCCCGCGGGGAAGTCGCCTGGGGAAGGAAGCTCAAGGCTTTTTTGGAGGACAGACTTGTGAATGCAGAGATTATCTGGCCGCATGAGATCATTCCCTGCACTGCCGGCCCGAGGCAGATCTTCCAGGCCAATGTGCAGGCCTTGAATGACTGCGACCTAATGGTGGCCATTCTGGATGGCCCTCAGGTTGACGACGGCACCGCCTGGGGGGTTGGCTACTTCTTCATGCAGAGCAAGATGATCTTAGGCATAAGAACGGATTTTCGACGCGCAGGCGAGTCTGTTGGGTCTAAAGTCAACCTCATGGTGGAGTCTTCCTGCCAGGCAATAGCCTCGAGCTTGGATGAGCTCGTATCAGCTCTCTCGGGGCGCCTGGATTGATCTCGCCCCTCTTTGGCACGCCTCTGCTACTCGTGGAGGGCAAGGAGCGGGTGATGGTCGCATCGGACCTTCATCTTGGCCTGGAATTTGAGCTGATGCTATGTGGAGTATCTATTCCCAGCCAGACAGTGCGCATACTAGAGCGACTGCAAAGCTTCATCTCTGAGATCAAACCCGATAGGCTCCTGCTTTTGGGAGACATCAAGCACAATGTTCCCCGCATAAGCTGGCAGGAGAAGAGAGAGGTCCCCGACTTCTTGAGCAGGCTTGCGCGCCTTGTGCCTGTGGAGATCATTCCGGGAAACCATGATGCAGGGGTCGCCGATATGGCA
This sequence comes from uncultured archaeon, assembly GCA_902385025.1. Lineage (GTDB taxonomy): Archaea > Halobacteriota > Methanosarcinia > Methanotrichales > Methanotrichaceae > Methanothrix. Next base: position 781 of record CABMDX010000336.1, read on the forward strand.
CCTCCAGGAGTGCGCATACGCTCCGCATCAGGCTTTGTGCGCGATGGAGTTGGCTATTTTCACGGCCACACCTGGCCAGATGAAAAGATTCTGCATGCCGAAATTCTGGTGGCCGGGCACCTGCACCCTGCGCTGAGGCTGAGAGACTCTCTAGGCCCCACTCCGACTCGCCCCGTGTGGGCGAGAGCTGCCATCAAGCCTGAAGCTGCACAGCAGCATTACGGCTTTGACTGCCAAAAAGAGATCATCATCATGCCTGCATTCAACGAACTGTGCGGAGGTTTGCCTCTCAATTTACCCTGTGAAGATCCGCGCGGCCCGCTGCTCACACTGGTTGATATGGACCGGGCCCGCATCTATCTTTTGGATGGCACCGACCTGGGACACCTTTCCGAGATAAAAGCATCCCAGGAGAGGCAGTCGGGGCAGCAAGAGTTATTACCTGGAGACGGTCACCTGCATTTCTAAGAAGGAGATAAAAGAAGTGAACCATAGAGAGAGGCTGCTGGAACTTTTAAAAAGCAAATCCCTTGAAGTGAGACCGGTGACCCTGTCCTCGGGCAGGACCAGCGACTATTACATGGACTGCAAGCGCGTTACTCTCAGCCCAGAAGGTGCATATCTCACTGCCAGTCTGATGCTGGAGATAATCCAGCCGGATGTGCTGGCCGTGGGAGGTCTCACACTGGGTGCAGATCCAATTGTGTCATCCATATCGGTTTTAAGCCACATTCAGGGCAGGGGCCTCGCCGCCCTGATTGTCCGCAAAGAGCCAAAGAAGCATGGCACTATGAGCTATGTTGAGGGGCCTGCTCTTGAAAGTGGGGCCAAGGTCGCCGTTGTAGAAGATGTTGTCACCTCTGGAGCTTCCTTGCTCAAAGCAATAGATCGCATCGCGACTGCCGGCTATCAGCCTGTTCAGGCTCTGACCATCCTGGACCGTCGGGAGGGGGGGAAAGAAGCCATAGAGAGCAGGGGATTTAAGCTTCAGGCGCTGTTTACCAGAGAAGATCTAAATATAAATAAGCCAAAGAAATGAGTTTTATGATTTTGTAGACCATCGCAAAGATATCCTCTTTTTTTATAGGCTTGAACGGGGGCGCCCTTTTTGCGCAGAGCTATGCGAGATACCATTGTCAGAAAGGAAGTCTCCTTCGCCACCGGGCGAGGAGTTTCGGGGCATTGCGACCTCCGAAGGTTCACTGTCGCCGGGATTACCACCAGGGTTTCCGATAATCGGGCCAGGATTATTAGGAGTATCTCCCGAGGGTGTCCCTATGCTGGGAAAGGTTTGTCCCGGCCATGTCTGCGGCTCCGTTGTGGCCATGCCAATCGCGGTAAACGGCGCTTCCAATCGCAGATTGCGCCAGGTTCCATCTTCTGCATAGGCAATCTGAGAGACGATCCAATATGTCCCGCTCTGCTCCGCTCGAATGGGGTAGCTGACCCTCTGTTGAGCTCCGGGAGATAACTCCGCGGTCTGTTCCCCTGCATCGGAGACCACGCCCGACGGAAGGCTGGGTGTAACCACAGCCTGCGTGGCACTCGCTCCGTTGTAGGTGAGCATCACGGATACCATTACGGTTTCTCCAACGGATGCCTGGGAAGGCACCTGCTGGTAGGCAGTAAGTTCCGCCATTGCCAGCCCGGTGAAAAGCCCCACCACCAAGAGCGGAAAAATGGGCACCAATCCCAAATGCTTCATCAGCTCCCTAATCTTCTGCCAGCGAGATTTAAAGATACCTGTCATACGAGATTGATATGAGGTCCATCCCCTCAGTTGATCCCGGGAGCATCGCATTTGGGCCCCAGGGACAGAGCCATACATAAAATACTTATTTGGTTTGGAGATATGCTCATCTAATGGACGTCTCTTTCTCTGCCTGGCGGCATTCGCGAGAAGAGAGCTTGCAGCTCAAAGGAGATAATTTCTCCTTCCTCTTCGATAGGCGCTACACCAATAGGCTCAATCGCATGAGCCGCGTATTCTTCGAGGCCTACGTTGTTGCGACCAAAGAACTGGCCGCGCAGGAGGACCGCTTCCCGAGCCTCAGCGAGATTGATGCCAAGATGGAGAGCGGCGCTGTTTATGCCTTCAAGGACCGGTTGATGAAGAATACCGAGTTCTTTGAAGAGGTAAAGATCTCAGGCGTCTCCTACCTTGTTCCACGCGCACTGAGGTTTATCGACGTCACCGGCACCTACACGGACCTTATTCTGGGATTTGAGGATGGAACCGTGGCGCTGCCGACACGCAGGAAGACGCCCTCGCCACCTGATTTGGAGCCTGCAGAGCCTGCCCAGCCTGAAGAGCCCGTAGTGGTCACAGCTTTGGAAGAAGACATTGCATCGCTGCCACAGCCCACAGTGCAGCAGAGCCCAACGCCACCTGAGCATAGGGCCGAAGAGTATCCCCAACATTCTCCGGAGATCTTGGCAGACGAAGAGGAGCCAGCCGCAAAGGAGGCACAGGAGACTGCCTCACCCGTGCAGGAGGCAATCAAGATCGAGGCGGTGGCAGCCCCGGAAAAGTCCATTGAGCCCCCCAAGCCACTTCTGCCCAAAAGAAAGACAAACGGGCCATCGCGCCAGAAAATTGCTCTTGCCGGTGCTGCGGTATTGCTGATAATTGTGGCCATGATATTCGTAACAGGTCCCATGACCACCAGCGCTCCGGCTCTGGTCGAATACTCAGCATATCTTTCCAACACCAGCAACGATAGCTACCTCGAGCTGGGCATAAAGAATCCCAAAGGCATGGCCAATGAGATGGACATGGTACTGCCTCAGAATATCGATCAGAGCATAAGTGCGCGAGGAGGAATTGTGACCATCTCCCACGGGGATAATACGTCGGTGCGGATGAACTCCAGCAGCGATGCCAGCGTCAAGATATATTTGCAGGGCAACTGGACCGCAGTTCCCGTGAGCCTCAGCCTTGCCGCGCCGAAAGGTTTCGATACCAGCCTCCAGGTTCATGGAAAGGATTATTTCGTCACGCGCAAGAACGATACCATGATACTGAGATTCAACCTGACCCAGGAAGGCGTCAGCTTTGAGCAAAGCTTCAGCCAGAAGCGCTAGCCTGGCAATAAGGGCGGAGAAAAAAGAGGCACAAGCAACGATCCGGAGAGTGATCATGCTGGGGCTTCTTGATAAGTCGCGGAAAGTTGTGGAGAGGGAGCGCCATGTGGAAATTCCGGTATTGCTGCCCATCTCCGGCTGCGATGTGTTCGATCAGGTGGAGCCCGCCTACTACAATCGAGAGCCTGATCTTAAAAATGCCCTGCAAGGCGAGATGCCGGCAAATCTCCTGTGCCTTCTCCCGCGCGGCTGGTATATTCTGGGAGACATAATCGTAGTAAAGATTCATCCTGCGCTGACAGCATATCAAGAGCGCATCGGTCAGGCCCTTTTGGACTTTTATCCGCGCTGTGCCACAGTTCTGCGCGACTATGGAATCGAGGGCCAGTTTCGCGAGCCAGTGCGAGAGGCGATTGCAGGCAAGAGGACCCATACACTTCACCGGGAGAATGGTGTCGTCTTTGAGCTCGATGCCAGAAAAGTGATGTTCTCGGCGGGGAACCTGCACGAGCGCATGCGCATGAGCTCTTTTGGAAAGGACGAGTTTGTGGTGGATATGTTTGCAGGAATCGGATACTTCACACTGCCCATGGCGGTTCATTCCCGGCCACATAAGATCCTGGCCATTGAGCTGAATCCGAATGCTTACTACTATCTCTGCCGCAATATAATGAACAATCACGTGGAAGAGATCGTAGAGCCATCCTTTGGCGACTGCGCGACAAAGACCCCGGAGGGCGTGGCCGACAGGGTGGTGATGGGCATGGTCCAGGTGACAGACAGATATTTGCAAAAGGGCATCAAGGCCCTGCGACCAGGAGGCATACTGCACTATCATCAGACAATTCCCACCTGGAAGTTCCCGGATGCAGGCATTAGAGACGTGATTGCGGCAGCAGAAACTCTTGGCAGGAAGGCAAGCATTCAAAAGTGCATCAGGGTTAAGAAATACTCGCCGGGAGTGGTTCATGCTGTGATTGATGCACAGATCGGATAGCTTATGATAGTCACCTGGATGGGACACTCCTGCTTTCTCCTGCAGAGCGCAAAGGGACTGAAAGTGCTCCTGGATCCATTCCAGGAGGAAGAGGTGGGCTATGCTCTGCCAGACCTTGAGGCCGACATTGTAACCGTAAGTCATGACCATGGCGATCATAACAATTTTCAAGCAGCAGGGTGCCATTCTCACCTGATCCGGGGACCTGGAAGGCATATCGCCAAGGATCTTGAGCTGCGGGGGATAAAGTCGTATCATGACGGACTGCATGGAAAGCTGCGAGGCGCAAACACCATATTCTGCTTCATGATGGATGGCATAAGCGTCTGCCATTTGGGCGATCTGGGACACATATTGAGCGCCCGACTTGTCAGGGAGATCGGGCCTGTTGATCTGCTCTTTCTGCCAGTCGGAGGAAGGTACACCATAGACTCTCGCGAGGCCGAGGAAGTGCGGAAACTTCTTGGGCCCAAGATTTCAGTTCCCATGCACTACAAGACGGCAGCTTTAAGCTTTGAGCTGGACGATGCATCCGATTTTCTTCGCGGCCATGAGATACTGGGGCCACTGGAAAACCTTGAACTGGAGAAGGAGAATCTGCAAACTCCCGGTAAAAGGGGACTGGTGGTACTCCTCGCCTGCGCCGCGGCTGAAATGGATCGATAGATTAATAACCACCTGTTGCAAGGTTAGAGGCGAAGCCCGGTAGTGTAGCGGTCAATCACAGGAGGCTCTGGACCTCCCTACCTAGGTTCGAATCCTGGCCGGGCTACTTTTACAATTCAGGGCTTTATGCGATTTCTCTTCATCTCATCCAGAGCTTCGCGCGTGAGTCGGATCTCTGCGACCTGAATGGCACCAAATGCGGTAACTGCTTTGGTCATCATATCAGAGATGGCCTGGCCCAGACTCTCCTCTTTGCTGGAAAGGGTTAGCGACAGAGCGCACTTGAGGTTGTAGGCAGTCCAGCTCGCATAGGCAAAATGGACCATTAAATCCTCGAGTCCGCCTTCAATCCAGGGGCCGTCTGAGTCGGGCCATATAACTCGCGACCGCATCTCATTCAAGCTCCTAATCTCCACCTCAAACTGAACTATGCCTTCTTCCATAGAATACCACCATCCAGGCCCAGATAAAATCTAACATACGAAAATTTGGGGGATATTATCACTCCATCCCCTGATTATTAAATCTCGTTCATCCCTTTTGAAGATTGCCATGAAACAACCTTTCGCTCCCTGTGCCGAAAACTAGATATATCTATAATGAATAAAGCAACAATTTACCGCGTATAGCATCGAAATGACGTGGGCAAATATGCCAATTAAGCCCCACAGGAGCCTGCTTTCCCGGGTCGGGTGATGACTCTTATCGGTCCGCCTTGCCGGAACTTGATTGCAGGCCAGGGGCGCCGCGCAAATTTGGCGCAGCCTTTGGCAATGTGGAAAGAAGCGCCCGGCAGTTGCCGGTATATTGCCACAGCCCACGAGGAAATATTGCAGGCGCGGTGCAGGAATGTGTGCGAAAATGGACAATACCAGGCCCCTCATCCGCAGATGATCGGGTCCCCGTTAAAAGGGCGCTGTGCTCGATTCCAGTGCTGGATGGCCATCGACGTCCACATTTAAGTCCGGGCGAGATGAGACTGCTGCTAACTAGCGGCGTTTGTTCCTCTAAGGAGGGCGCTGTGGATCGGCGTTTGTCTCGCCTCTATCTCACCTGTCACTTTGTTTTCGGATAATTTTGCAGTAAGCCCTGCAATATATCGCCCTCAAATCCCTTTCCATAACTTGTCGCGAATATCATACAGACCTGTCTTTCGAAGACGGCGATTTAGAGAAGCTTTCTTGGCTAATGTGGCAATCTGAACAAAAAATTTATATCCTATCACTATCCTAAGGTTAGTATGCAGAAGTAACCAAAGGTGAGATTAAATGTGGGACAAAAGATATCCATCAATATTCGATATAATCGAGAACTTCGCCAAGGGATTTCCCTTTGAGCGAAAGGATAGGTTTGAAGAGGACTGGTTCAAGGAGCCCTTCGAGGATATGATCAAGAGGTTTGATGAATCCATTCCTGCAGAGTTCGAAGGCCTTGTTCAGGAAGAGAAGACGCCCTTCGGCGTGTCTCGCAGATATGGCCCATTCGTTTACGGCTTCAGCTACACTGCAGAGCCAGGAAAGGAGCCGGTCTTCAGGGAATTCGGCAATATCAAGCCATCCACCCGTGGCATCGAGCCGAGCCAGGGCCGTGAGCCGCTGGTCGATGTCATGAGCGAGAAGGAGAAGTACAAGATATTCGTGGAACTGCCCGGCGTGGACAAGGAAAAGGTCAAGCTGGATGTGGCCGAGGACAGCGTGGAGATCAAGACTGAGGACGACAAAAAGTTCTACAAGATGATACCCCTCGAATCAGCTGTGGACACAGAGAGTGCCAAGGCCTCATACAAGAACGGCGTCCTGACCCTTGAGCTTGCCAAGAAAGAAAAGAGGAAGGGCAAAGAAGTCCAGATTGATTAGATAAAGTCAAAATGGCAGAGTGCTATATCTCTGCCCATTTTTCCCTCGCATCTTTCAACATTCTAATAGGTTTCTTAGATCTGTATTAAATTATGTTATACTAAATTATATTAAATTATATTTAAATTATACTAAAGTATAACTAACTGTATGTATTTAGCTCCTCATAACCAGCATCATTGAGCTGAATTGATGATATCTTCTACGTTAAATCCTGCAAGGTAAAC
>CABMDX010000337.1 GCA_902385025.1 uncultured archaeon
CCGCCCCCCTCCACGACTGCCTGGGCTATGTCCATCATCTTTCCCGTCGCCTCGGCAAAGGGCGCGGTGTCCAGTATCTGCGAACCTATGTGGCAGTGCAGGCCCACTGGCTTGACTCCTATCAGGCTCATGGCTCGCTGATATGTATGGGCCACCTGCTCTGCGGGAATGCCGAACTTGGAGGAGCGAAGGCCCGTAGCAATCTTGGGATGGGTGCTTGGAGAGACGTCTGGATTGACCCGGAATAGAATCTCAGCCTCTTTTCCGATAGACTGTGCCGTCCTGGCCAGATGCTCCAGCTCCTCTCGCGAGTCCACAGACATGCGCACGCCTGCCTGCAGGGCCATTTCATGGTCCTTTTGGCTCTTGGAGTTGCCGTTGTAGAGGATCATGTCGCGTGGAATTCCCGCCATGCGGGCCACAAAGACTTCGCCTGCCGAGAAAACGTCCGCTCCCATGCCCTCCTGGACGGCAATACGCAAGAGAGATAAGTTGCCGTTAGCCTTCATCGCGAAGTATTTGTCCGCATCGGGAAAGGCACGATGATAGGCGCGAATGTTCTCATGCAATCTCTTCTCCGAAGTGGCGTAAAGAGGCGTGCCGAGACTATGCGCCAGTTCTAAGCAGTCCACGTCCTCTAGAAAGAGATGATTATTACGAGCAGTAAGGTGAGATTTAGGTCAGAACATGATTTTAATTGATCATGCACAGATTACTAAATCGTTTCTATGCCAGGTAGAAGAGTGGAAGGATTACTGGCCCCATACGTTTAAAAGCTGGGATCCGCCTTATCCCCAATCACTCAGTCGAACTTGTACCTGAATAGACGGTGCGAAAAGGCAAATGCTCCTCGCGTCGCACTGCCCAGATGCTCTCAAAGCCTCTTCCAATTAAAACCAGAGAAAACGAGACCTTGACAAGAACCATACCATTTATATCTGAAAAGCACATATAAGAAGCGGTAATCTTGGCAGGAGATGGGGAGAATGGCTCCGAGCGCAAGAGGCTCTTCAAATGCCCAGGAATTGAACAAGCGGATGCCAGACCAGGAATATAATTAATTTAAAAAGGGGACTGGTGCCACAATGCCCTGGGTGTCATAAGCGTTCCCTCCAGATATGTGCCATCTGGTAAAAGTGAGTTTGGAAGCGGTCTGCGATATATGTACAGGTTCAAAAGAATGCTATGGAGAAAAAGGCCCATGAAGGCGGCCCTGGCGCTTATCCTCGCGGGGCTGGTTTTGTTGCTCGTAGCCCCAGCTCTTGGAGAATTGCCATCCTCTATACCAGCCGACGAGGTCATGGCCAAGATCAAGCTGGGCCTGCCCGCGGAATACGGTAACGCTATCATAAAAGGCAATTTGACGTCAGAGCGGCTGGGCCTGACTGCCAAACAAATTTTGCGTATCCCCTTTGAGGTGAAGATGCCGTCCACCGATGAGCCGACAGAGGCCAATTCATCTATAGTGATTAAAAACTCCATCATAATAGGCAAGGTGGACTTCAACAACACTGAATTTCATAAAAAGGTCAGCTTCGAGAATGTATTTTTTGTGGAAAACACATCATTCAGATACTCCACCTTCAATGAAGGTGCAACATTTGCTCATTGCATATTCAACAAGATCGTCAGCTTCACAGGATCGAATCTCAATGGGGAGGCAAGTTTTCTGCAGACATATTTCTACCAACCCGCGTTGTTCATAGGAACTCAATTCGGCGGCACTGCTGATCTTGTCCTTGCTCAATTCTGCTCAGTTGTCTCTCTTAAAGGAGCCCAGTTCAAAGGTCCTGCAAGTTTCACGGAGACCCAATTTGGCGATTATGTCGAATTCGCTTCATGCCAATTCGCATCCGATGCCACATTTGACGGAACATATTTTGGAAGAGATGCCAACTTCGAGGGAGCTTTGTTCAGCCAGCCCGCAAAATTCAATAATACTCAATTCAAGAACGAGACCTCGTTTGAGGGGGCCCATTTCGCCGGGTCAGCCCAATTTTTAGGACCGGTCTTCAATGGCACAATTGATTTTAGTTCTGCGCAATTTGATAAGAATACCTGCTTTGATCAGGTCCAATTCATGGGGCCTGCGTTTTTTTCCGGCGCAAAATTCAGCGACCTCGTAGAGTTCATCCAATGCAATTTCCTTGCAGGCTCAACCTTCAAAGAATCTGATTTCCGAATTGATGCCACATTCAATAACACATCGTTTCAAGGACTTGCCGATTTCACTGCAAGCAATTTCCTGGGTTATGCCGACTTTGGTGGCTCGCAGTTCGCAAGTGACGCCGATTTCGGCAATGCTAACTTCAACGGCCCGGCGGACTTCAGCAGGTCGACGTTTGTTAAAAGGGTCAATTTGCAGGAAGCGCAGTTCAAGAAGAACGTATATTTCGAGAGCAGCAAGGTTGATACCCTCAATTTGGCAAAGGCAAAATATGAGTGGCTCTTCCTGCACTGGGATTCTATTGAACATCTGGAATATGATGATGCAGCCTATCAAACCCTCCTTAATAACTACAAGAGACTGCAATGGCAAGAGGATACTTCCGATTGCCTTTCCGCGTATCTGAGTGCGATCGACGCAGAGACCGATAATAGCCATTCATGGATCCTGAATACCATGGGATCGATCTTCCCAAGCAGCCGCGAGGATGGTGAATAAAATCCGAAATACCCTGCCGTCCTGGCACTGTTCGACTCGGGCCTCTTCTGTGGCGAGGCCCTGGCGAACTATCAATATGATGATTGCGGGGCGCGTAAGGAGAACTTTGGGCAATAGGAGCATACAAAACCTACGTGTATGATCGGTCTGGAAGGATTTCAGGACTGACCAATTGTGGACCAGACAGCTCAAACCATATCGTATTTTAAATATATATACGATTCCGCAGGGGACCTCATTTCCAGGGAATCCTGAGAAGGCATAGAGAGCTACACTTATGATAGCTTGAATCAGCTTATCGGCATTATAGGGCCCGGGGAGACAGGACTGAAATACAATATGATTCAGAAAAGCAGTCGCAAGAGGGTATCAAAAGGGAAGACCTCAATAGACTAATCCGTCAATGGCCTCAATCAATATACCTCATCAGGCCCAAGAAGAAAAACATGTACTTTTTTGGATTGTCGACCAGTTAATCTCTCGGAAAGGAAGTATCGTACGGGATGCCATGCACGCGGGCGACCGGAGCGGGAATTTGCCAATCACAAGTTCAAATTCTGCGGATATCTCCCCCAGTCTATTGCAGTGTGTTTTCCGCGAAGGGAAGAAGGCGAGCGAATCGCTCGCCCTGACAATTCTACCATCTCATTTAGCGAGAGGCACAAACACTGCATTCACTCCTCCCGCTAATTGAGGCGTTGCCGCGCTCGGTTGTAAGGCTATCATCTGATTTGGCAGGACTAAGTGAGACATGGGAGAGGCCAAACGTCTCCCAAGTACTCCTTATATTGCGGTTTGCAGTGACGACATCCCCACCGCCGAATTCTGCACATACATATTGACCGTTATTGGCTTGGAGCGCAACATTACCGCTTCCTAGATCAATGAGCTTGAAGGTTTCCCATTCACCAATCCAATTGTGGTTAGCCACGACCGGGTAACCTCCTCCGTTTTCAGCACAGAGATATTGACCGTTATAGGCTTGAAGCGCAACATTACCATCTAGCAGATTTATGAGATTAAATGTCTCCCAAATACTTCGTGCGTTGCGGTTTGCAACGACGCCATCTCCACCACCATACTCTGCGCAGACGTATTGGCCGTTGCTGGCGCGAAGGGCAACAGGCGTTGGAGTCAGGTCAATTAGCTCAAATGTCTCCCATTTACCAACAGCATCGGATTTAGCTATGACCAGGCCGCCGCCACCATTCCTAGCACAGACATATTGGCCATTATTGGCACGAAGCGCAATATTGCCATTTCCGAAATCGACAAGCTTGAAGGTCTCCCAGGCATCAAAATGGTTGCGATCGGCCACTATTACACCCCCACCGCCACTTTCTGCGCAGACAAACTGGCCATTGGAAGCGCGAAGTACAACATTGCTATTCCCGAGATCAATTAGCTTGAAGGTTTCCCAACTGCCAATCCAATTCCGGTCAGCAACGAGTTCATGTCCGCCTCCTCCATCTGCACATACGTATTGGCCATTATTGGTGCGAAGTGCTATGCTTCGTGATGGCCAGTAGTCAATAGTATTCTGCAAAAGGCAATTGGCAGAATATATTGAATTGCCTTTGCCTAACCACACACGCCAAAATTTTTTGAAGTCTTTGACAACTGCCCCATTGTTGACCATCGCGTACCAAATAGGATTGAAGCCAAAGCTATACGCATCAGTTCCCTCTGTTGGCGTATTATCCAACTGATCCCATAATGCACCTGCGACTCTCCCTTCGCATTGGTCTCCTTTGGCCCAGGTCTCCGAACTACCCTCAACCACAGCATTCTCCAGATCAACGCTAGTTTCAACAGTACCAACCTTGATTACATGGTATATTGGATCATTGTTGACCGCCAGAGGCAAAAATTCCGTCCAACCCTCCTTCCAGGCACAAATGGGACCATAAGCTTGAGTTATCCAATGGCCCGTATCTGGGCAATCTGTCAGTAGAATCGCGTTGTTCCATACATTATACATGATATTATGGCCATATTCGTGAATTGCACCATTATCCGTAGTTATCGGATCGTCAGCCCTCATATGGACCAGTTTATCACTATAGCTAAAGAAACAACCATCTGTGCTGGTGGGAGACCATTTTATGGTACATCCACCAGGATCGCCCGGCGTATAGAGAAATACCCTATTCAGGTCATCTAGGAGCCAGCAAGCGCGTTCAAATTGTTCCCCTTTTGGCACATCTAGTGATCCAACAAAAGTATGGTCCCCATCTGAGAATTGTTGTGGACTACCTCCCAGTTTCCAAGAATAGACATCCACCAATCCAGACAGGGAAGTGCCCTGACGTATTACTCTCAACTCTCGGGAAGTCAATTGCGTTCTGCCTGTCTCACCCACATCCCATTTGTGATAGGCATACAACACGGGTATGACCCCATCAGCACCTGGATTGTCTATATTGATCACGAAGTTGCCGTTTGAATCCGTATATCCCTGGCCCAACAAAGTGTCATCGGTCCCTTTTTGAAGCTGGACGAGAAAATGCTTAGCGTTAACACGCGTATTATCGTTATCTCTGTAGGGCCCCAAACCAGTGTAATAACCGACATTTCCTCTCAGAGTCAAGGCCTTTACATTAGGATAGTTGAATTCCCATACTATAATTCCTCCACTGGGATTTTCTGGTGGAGAAATAGTCATCGGGTAATCAAACTCCTGTCCTTTGATATATACTTTTACAGTAAACGTTATTGGATCCGGATGGCTTGCGCAGTCTGCATAATAGACTACCTTGATTTTGTAATGCCCGGACGGAGCTTTATTCTCAGGCCAGATGATATTTTCTGGAGCGTTCTGAACCCAATTGGTGCACATATTATCCCGATCCAAAATTCCCCCTGATGCGGAAGTCTTATGCTTATAATATATTTCTTCGTTATAGGGGTCAGTGACATGAAGATCGAGATCCACATCATCATTCCAAAAAAGGGTCACCTGAATATCTGGAGTTCCACTAACGGCAGATATATCAGCACTGGAAATGGCATCGTCTTCTTCGGTCTCTTTTTCAATGACTATAGGCTTCGGCTCAGAGACTGGTGGTGCAGATGCCTCTACGATTTCATTCATTCTTTCGAAAG
>CABMDX010000338.1 GCA_902385025.1 uncultured archaeon
CCACGTGGCCCGGAGTGTCGATCATGTTGATCAGATACTCTTTGTCGTCCACCTCGTGAACCATGGATACGTTAGCCGCATCTATGGTGATGCCGCGCGCCTGCTCCAGTGGATCGAAGTCCATGAAGAGCTGCTTGCCTGCCAGATCCATGGAGATCATGCCGGCGCCTCCCAGCAAATTATCAGAAAGGGTTGTCTTACCGTGATCGATATGTGATACGATTCCGATGTTCCTGATCATCTCAGGCTTGTCCATCAGAGTCGTTACACGTTCTGCAATCTTCTTCCTCTTGCCCATAATACGCCTCGCGAAGTTTAAGATAAAGGTTATAATCCAGATTTAGGACCCGAGAATCCTCGGGCTCAATCTATTTAAGCCTTCGGCCCTCTCAGGGCCGTTTCCCATCTCCTGCACCGGCAGAATCGGCTATGTCAGTTTTTGGGGTCGAATGTCCTTCAAGCGATGATATGAATTTTTGGGAGCAGAAATTATAATATTATGGATAAAGCTTAAATCGCTGCGAAGACTGCAAAGCAACGGTTTTTACGATGGCGCGCTTGGTAATGAAGTTTGGCGGGGTTTCCGTTGCAGACGGGAATCGGCTGAGGCATGTGGGCGATCTGGTCGGTCATTTCAACAGCGAAAATGAGATCGTTCTGGTCACCTCCGCTCTGCAGTGCGTTACAGCCGACCTCCTGGCATGTGCCAGGAAGGCTGCTGCAGAGGGAAATGTCTCTGACGTAATTGAATTCATTGAGAAGCTCACGGACAGACATAATAGAGCCATAGACGATGCGATAAAAGATCCAAAAATCGCCAAGGAGGCTAAAGAAACAGTGTCTGGCAAGCTCTCCGAGCTCGAAAAGGCCTATATTGGCATTTGCTACCTGGGAGAGCTGACACCACGCTCCCTGGATTATATATCCAGCTATGGCGAGCAGCTTGCTGCCCCCATTCTGGCAGGAGTGTTAAGAGATATGGGCATACAATCCCAGCACTATACTGGCTCTGAAGCGGGGATCATCACTGACAGCAACTATGGTGATAGCAGGCCGCTGGAGAAGACCTATGATTTGATTCCCCAAAGGTTATTGCCTCTGAAAGGCGTTCCGGTGGTCACGGGCTTCATAGCCGAGGACGAGAAAGGCACCATCACAACTCTTGGCCGGGGAGGATCGGATCTGTCCGCCTCGCTCATAGGAGCTGCAATTGGAGCCGATGAGATCTGGTTTTGGAAGGAGACCTCCGGAGTCATGACCACGGACCCAAAGATCGTGGCCGAAGCCAAGAGCATTCCCACAATCTCCTATCGTGAGGCCATGGAGCTTTCCTATTTCGGTGCAAAGGTCTTGCATCCCCGCGCCATTGAGCCAGCCATTCGCAAGGGAATTCCCGTGCGCGTTAAATGCACTTTCGACCCCGATATCCCGGGAACGCAGATCGTGCATGACGATATCCCGAAGGAGGATGTGATCAAAGCGGTGACCCTGCACAAGAATGTGGCTTTGCTCAATATCTCCGGGGCAGGCATGATCGGGACACTGGGCGTGGCTGCTCGCGCCTTTACGGCCCTCGCCAGGGCAGGCATAAATATCGTTATGATCAGCCAGGGGTCCGAGGCCAATATCTCCATGGTCATTGAGGAGCGGCAGGTCGAAAAAGCAGAGGACGCCCTTCGCTCGGAGTTCCCAAGGGATCTTGTCAAGGAAATTTCTCATGATCACGATGTCTGTGCTGTGGCCGTAGTGGGTGCGGGAATGGCGGGCACGCCGGGCGTTGCCGCACGAGTATTCAAGGCCATGGGAGCCGCCAAGATCAACGTGGTCATGATCAGCCAGGCATCAGGGCAGCACAATATCTCGTTCGTGGTCGCATCCAAGGATGCCGAGAGAGCTGTCAGGGAGCTGAACCGCGAATTCGGTCTGGGAGGCGAGGCATGAGAAAGATGACATATGCGGAATCAGGCGTGGACATTCACCTGGAGAACCGTTCCATCGAGGCCATGAAAGCAAAGCTTACCTGCAAGCGTAAGGGTTTCGGGGCGCCATTGACCGAGATCGGCCACTATGCGGGACTTCTGGATATGGGCAGTTTTGCCCTGGCCATGACCACTGATGGGGTGGGCTCCAAGGTTCTCATTGCCAATGCAATTTCAAAATGGGATACTGTTGGGATCGACTGCATAGCCATGAACGTGAATGATCTCTATGCTATTGGAGCCGAGCCCATAGCCTTCGTAGATTATCTGGCTGTGGAAAAGGTAGACCCAGAGCGTGCAGCTCAGATAGCCATCGGCCTTGCACGCGGAGCTGAGATCTCCAATATGAGCATCGTCGGCGGCGAGACGGCATCGCTTCCGGAGATCATTCGCGGCTTCGATCTGGCAGGAACCGCCATCGGAATTGTGGACAAGGACAAGGTTGTCACGGGCGAGAAGATTCGGGAAGAAGACGTGCTGGTAGGCGTGCCGAGCAGCGGCCTGCACAGCAACGGCTATACCCTGGCAAGAAAGATCATTGCCGAGTCAAAGTACACCTATTTTGACCAGATGCCGGGCGCAAATAACAGTATCGGAGAAGAGCTGCTCACGCCTACCAGAATCTATCCAGAGATTATAAAGCTGGCTAGAAAATGCGATGTGCATGGTCTGGCGCATATCACGGGCTCGGGCCTGCTCAAGCTTCATCGGATCACAAGTCTCGGCTTTGAGATCACCGATCCCCTGGAGCCGCAGCCGATCTTCAGGTTCCTTCAAGAGCAGGGCAATGTCGATGATGCCGAGATGTACCGGACATTTAACATGGGCATGGGCTTCGTAGCCGTAGTGGCAGAGGATGAGGCCAAGGAGGCCTGCCGGATCATGGGGCCGGGCTCGAAGGTCATCGGATCGATTGTAAAAGAGGGTCTGAAAGCAGGCCACTTGAGCCTGTAGGCCCGGACTATTGCCGGGCCTATTTCTGGGCCTGTTTACCTTTTTCCCCGAACGTTTCTTCCAATTTGCTCTTGATGCTGCGGATGGACTCTATGGCCGGGCAGCCCACATCGATCGGCGGCTTGCCTGCCAGGTCTGCCTCCACCAGGCATTTGTCAAACGGAATGGTCCCGAGCACTGGAATTCCCATCTGCGCCAGCTTCTCTGCAACCGGCCCAGGGTTATCGGCCTTGTTTATGACTGCAAAGTATCTGGTAATGCCTATTTCCTTGCCGAGCTGCATGATCCGCTCCACGGTTTCGATGGATCTCATGCCCGGCTCGACCACTGCGATCATGGCATCCACGCCGCGGGCGGTGGCCCTGCCCAGATGCTCTATGCCAGCTTCCATATCCAGGATCACGAGATCTTTCTCGCGGACAATGACATGTCTTATGAGGGCCTTCACAAAGGCATTGGCTGGACACATGCAGCCCGAGCCGCCGGAATCAATGGTTCCCATAACCACCAACTTCACGTTATCGGGCCCGGTGCAGCCGCACATCTGCACAACATCGTCGACCTTGGGGTTCATCTTGAACATGCCCATGGGCATGCCAGCCCTCTCCTGCACAAGGTCTTTGTGTTCTGTGACGGGTTTTGGGAGATCTTTTATACCCAGGGCAGAGCCCAGGTTCATGCTGGGATCGGCATCGATTGCCAGGACATTGTAGCCGTCGCGAGCAAAGAGCCTGGCCAGGGTTCCTGCCAGGGTGGTCTTGCCCACACCGCCTTTTCCTGAGATTGCGATTTTCATTTATATAAACCTCGTATGTGAGAACATAGCAATATTCGACATGTATGTTTATATCGATTCTGCATGATATAGCATTGCGAAAGAATGATGGAGAAAATAAGAAAGCGAGACGGGCGAGTGGTCGAATTTCAATTTGCCAAGATCGCATCGGCTCTTGAAAAGGCATTCCTGGCTGTGGGTCGCAAAGAGAGCGATGCGCCGGCAAAGCTTGCCGAAATGGTGACGCGAGAGGCTGAGAAGCGCTTTTCCGATTCGATTCCTGGTGTCGAGGACATCCAGGATATGGTGGAGAAGGCCCTGATCGATGCAAACTATGCAGATGTGGCCAAGGCCTACATCCTCTACCGGCAAAAGCGCAGCGAGATTCGAGAGGCGAAACGCTATATTGGCGTTGCCGACGACCTTAAGCTCTCCGTAAACGCTGTCCAGGTCTTAAAGAAGCGGTATTTGCGTCGCGACGAGCGCGGAATGGTGGTGGAGACGCCGGGAGAGATGTTCGAACGCGTGGCAAATCATATCTCCCAGGCAGAGACGAAATACGGAAGGGATGACAGACCCTATCGCGCCAGCTTCCTCGAGATGATGCGAAATCTGGAGTTCCTTCCCAACTCCCCCACGCTTATGAATGCCGGCCTGCAGCTTGGTCAACTATCTGCATGCTTCGTCCTGCCGGTGGAGGATTCGCTATCAGGTATCTTCGACTCCCTGAAGAACATGGCCCTCATTCACCAGAGCGGCGGGGGAACGGGCTTCTCCTTTTCACGGCTGCGGCCAAAGGATGATGTGGTGGCGGCCACTGGTGGCGTGGCCAGCGGCCCTGTCTCCTTCATGCGCATCTTCGATGTGGCAACGGATGTCATCAAGCAGGGTGGCCGCCGCCGGGGTGCGAACATGGGCGTTCTGAGGGTTGATCATCCCGATATTCTGGAGTTCATCGAGGCCAAAGAGAAGCCAGGCTTTCTGGAGAACTTCAATGTATCAGTGGC
This sequence comes from uncultured archaeon, assembly GCA_902385025.1. GTDB lineage: Archaea > Halobacteriota > Methanosarcinia > Methanotrichales > Methanotrichaceae > Methanothrix. Next base: position 4,716 of record CABMDX010000338.1, read on the forward strand.
AGCCACTGACGAGTTTATGCGCTTTGCGCGGCAGGGAAAAGAGATCAACCTCGTCAACCCGCGGAGCGGACTTGCCATGGGCCGCTTGAACGCGCGGGAGACCATGAACCTCATCGCCAACTCTGCCTGGCGGGGCGGCGATCCCGGCATGATCTTCATCGATCGCATCAATGCCGCCCACCCTCTGCCGGGCCAGATTGAGGCCACCAATCCCTGCGGAGAGCAGCCACTGCTGCCATTTGAATCCTGCAATCTGGGGTCCATCAACCTCTCGCGATTGGTAGAGAAAGAAGAGCTGAACTGGACAAGGCTTGGAGAGCTTGTCGCACTGGCCGTGCGCTTTCTGGACGATGTCATAGACATGAACCGCTTTCCCCTGAAAGAAATTAAGAAGACCACACTTCAATCACGAAAGATAGGTCTGGGAGTGATGGGCTTTGCAGAGATGCTGATCGAGATGAATGTATCATATTCCTCTCCCGAGGCCATCAGGCTGGCAGAGGAGATCATGAGCTATATCTCCGCGCAGGGGAGGGGGGAATCGGCCCGCCTGGGCGAAGAGCGGGGCTCATTTCCGCTCTTTGAAGAGTCCGGGCTGCATGGGTGGGAGGCCATGAGGAACTCGACTATCACGACCATTGCTCCCACGGGCACCATCAGCATCATCGCCGGGACGAGCAGCGGCATTGAGCCGCTATTTGCCGTGGCCTATGTGCGCCATGTCCTGGAGGGAGCAAGGCTTCTGGAGGTCTCGCCGCTCTTTGAGCGCATGGCAGCAGAGCACGGCATCTATACGCCGGATTTGAAGGCCGAACTCGCGAGGAGGGGCTCGGTGCAGGACATGGCGGACGTACCTCAGGATCTCAAAGATCTGTTTGTCACTGCCCTGGACATACCTCCAGAGCAGCACGTGCGCGTTCAGGCCGCCTTCCAGAAATATACGGACAATGCCGTCTCCAAGACAGTGAACCTGCCAGCTGACGCGACCGTGAGCGATGTCTTAAGGGTTTACAATCTGGCATATGAACTAGGCTGCAAGGGCGTGACGGTATTTCGCTACGGCAGCAGAAGCCAGGTGCTCTATCTGGGAAATGAGGAGACGGTGCCAGGGTGCAGGTATTGCGGGTGAGTGCCCCCAAAAAATTTATCGAACATCAGCCAATATAATGGATATGTGCGGACAAAAATGCAGGAAGCACGCCATTCATCTTGGCCTTTTTCTTCTTTTTATCTTTGCCTTTGATCACTCTGTCGGAGATGCGAATGCAGAGAATATAGACCTGGCATTAAATAATTCTGGATCAAACATCAGCGCAGCATCAGAATCCTATCTATCCCCACCAGGCATAATGCCAATCGTCGTGCTTCAGGGCAGTCCATATGAGATGGGATACCAGTACGGCCTTCAGGCCAAAGACTATATCGCAATCGTGCGTGATGCCGCCTGGACAAGTGCTCTTTCAAAGAACTCATCGGAAGAGGTTTTAAAGACCTGCCGGGAATACCGGCAATACGTCTCAAGAGAGCTTCCCGCGTTCAATTTCAGCTCTTTTTTCCTTGGCATGTCGGATGCGATGAACGATCAGGGCGTGCCGTTTGGCCTTGATGACCCGATAGTGATGCTTTACTGGGGAGGCAGAGAGGGGCCACAGCCCCCGGAGCACTGCACGGCGATAGCCGCTTTTGGCAATACCACGAACAGGGGTGTGATCGCCGGGACGAATTTCGATTATTATCATCTGCCCTCCAACTCATACTCGATCATCCTCGCCCTTTATCCAGACACTGGAAACTCCTGCATAATTCCATCAGGCGC
>CABMDX010000339.1 GCA_902385025.1 uncultured archaeon
AGGCCAGGGCCAATGCGCGCCAGTGTGGATATACCAATATCGATTTTAGACAGGGCGACCTGGAGAATATGCCTGTTGCCGACAATTATGTGGATGTGGTTATCTCCAACTGCGTCATAAATCTCGTGCCTAATAAGAGAATGGTATTCAAAGAGGCCTTTCGGGTCCTGAAACCCGGAGGAAGGCTGTCCGTCTCGGATGTTGTGCTGGCAAGAGAGCTTCCCGAGTTCGTGAAAAGGTCGAGCGAGGCATATATCGGCTGTCTGGCCGGAGCCATCATGATGGAGGAATACCTGGAGATTATAAGAAATGTTGGATTTAGAAGCGTCAAGCTGGTAGAAAAGTCCGGCTTTCCAATTGAATCGCTGATCTGCGAGAGTTCGGGATCGAGCATCATCGAGATACCAAAGATATCTCAAGAACAGCTTAGGGAAGTGGAGGATTCGGTTTTGAGCATAAAGATCAGCGCAATCAAGCCTTTTTAATTTTTATTGGATATATCGAAAGTTTTATCTCAGGAGACAAGAAGCTGTCCGCAATAATCCGGTGCCGAAAAATATGATGCCTAAAGGATGGGTACCCTTGAAAATCGATGCTTCAGATGTGCTGCTGGAAGTCAGAGCAAAAAAGCCCCTCGTGCATCACCTTACGAATTGGGTTACAATTTATGATTGCGCGAACATTGTGAAGGTTTTTGGAGCCTCGCCGGTCATGGCTCATGCCAGGGAAGAGGCCGCAGATATGGCAGGCCTGGCTGACGCCCTGGTTTTGAACATAGGCACATTGACCTCGGAACTCGTCGAGGCCATGCTGCTGGCCGGAATCAGCGCAAACCGCTAAGGCATACCAGTAGTGTTGGATGTATGCGGAGCTGGCGCCACGAAATTCCGGGACGACAAATGCTACGAAATTCTGGATAAGGTATTTGTAGGCATCATAAAAGGCAATTCCTCGGAGATCGCGAGGATCGCAGGCGAGAATGTTCAGACCAAGGGCGTCGACGCCAGATCAGTCGAGATGAACCTGCAAGATATTGCACAGAATCTGGCGAAAGAGAGGCATTGCACTGTCGTCATCACCGGCAAAGAGGACATTGTGGCAGATGCCAGTAGAGCTGTACGGGTCATGAACGGCCATCCAATGATGGCGAATATTGTGGGAACGGGATGCATGGCCACATCAGTGATTGGCACATTTGCAGCCGTGCAAAAGGACACTGTAGCTGCATCTGTCTCGGGCCTTGTCTGCTATGAGGTAGCTGCGGAGCTAGCTGCAAGGGGTTCTCATGGTCCGGGTACCTTCAAGGAAATGATGTTCGATATGGCTTTCAGCCTGAATGCCGGCACAGTGAAGCGCATGCAAAGAACCGAATTGGGGAAGGGATAAAGTGCAGGGATACTATTTTATAACCGACTCCAAGCTGAGCCGCGCAGGAAACATCAGTGATGTGTCGCAGGCCGTAGCGTGCGGCGTTGAGGTTGTGCAGTATCGCAGCAAAAATGCCGAGACACGCGAGATGTACGAAGAAGCATTGAAGCTTAGGGAGATCTGCCGAGATGCAGTCTTTCTTATAAACGATCGCGTGGACATTGCGCTCGCGATAGATGCTGACGGCGTACACCTTGGCCAATCGGATATGCCATGCCGTGCGGCCCGCAGGCTGCTGGGCACCGAAAAAATCATCGGTGCAACCGTCCACAATCTCCAAGAGGCTCTGGAGGCAAAAGAAGACGGAGCGGACTACCTGGGCGTTTCTCCAATCTACCAGACCACTACAAAACACGACGCAGGAAAGCCGGCTGGGATAGCTCTCATTGAGGAGGTTCGCCGCAAGGTAGACATCCCATTGATCGCAATTGGCGGCATAAACCATTCCAATGCCGGAGAGGTGATAAAAGCGGGAGCTGATGGCCTGTGCGCCATATCCTCTGTGGTGGCCAGAGAAAACGTCGCATTGGAGATCAAAAAGTTCCAGGAACTATTCGAGAAATTCGGATAAAGCGGAATTGAGGGGCGTCATTTTAGCAGTCCTCCCACCTCAAAGAATATCTTGAGCCCCTCGTTATCCACCTTCGTCTCAATTGCAATCTCAAGTCCCAGAGACTCAATCACTCTCTCGACCTCTTCCCGGCTCTTATCTGTGACGATGGCAATGCTTGGCCCCACAGAGCTCATGCCCACGAACTCCAGGCCCGCCTCGCGGAGCAGGCTCATATGCCGGTAGATCTCAAATCCATGGTGTTCCACTTCAGCTCTCTTCGAGCCGCGAAACTCGATCTCCCAGATGGTGTCTCCAATCCTCTTCAGGTCGCCCTTCTCCAGGGCCGGTATGAGGTCCATGAGCATCAGATAAGCCTTCAACTCGCGATCCTGGTAGTCAAGATTGCGGGCCCGGTTCATGAGCAGGTCGAACTCAGTTCTACCGGCAGAGGAGACCACCGTGGGCGGAATCGTGATAAACGCATTCTTTCCTTCGGCAAAGCTGTGCCGGTAAACCAGCGCCAGTTCGTCGCCCGTTATGACCATTCCCCCGTAGGTGGCGGCTGCGGGCCCCACGCCAGTCTCAAAGCCGCGCGTCACTCTCCCGTCTTCCGTCTCCTCCACGTAGTTGTGGCCCAAAAGGAGGCGGATTTGCTCACTCTTCAGGGGACTGCCCACAGCCGCATTCATAGCATGGCCCAGTGCCAGGAGCACAGAGCCAGTCGAGCCCAATCCGACGTGCTTTTTCTCATGATCGCGGATCTTGATTTTAAAGCCGCCATTGTAGCGCACCGTTTTTCTGAAGACCTCCACGAAATGCCGGACGATGGGCTCCCGAGAATAATCAATCGAAACCTCAGAGTCTGTGCACTCCACCTCTGCAGAGCAGTAGATTTTCAGAGCAAAGCCGACTCCCCCTCCGCCCGGCCGGTTGGGGGCGAAGCGGTTCATGTCCAGGACTGTGAGATGGATGCGGCCAGGCGCGACTGCCCGAACCTTTCCGGCACTTGGAGTGAGCCTGTAGTCTTTTTCAAATCCCAGGGCATAAATGCTCTCGCCTGGAAAAAATGGCTGGAACTCATACTCCACCAGGTCCAGGTCGCCTCCGCGAATCTTCATCTTGGCCAAGGCTTCTCACCAACGAATCAGGCAGGCCGGTCGAAATAAATGCTCTTTCCTGAAGCCTTGATGGGCAGGG
>CABMDX010000340.1 GCA_902385025.1 uncultured archaeon
AGATCAATGCTTTTGTTCACGATACCAGCGGCATAGAAATGGTCTATGCGGATATCGGAAATCGCATGAACCTCATGCTGGATCTGGACCATGACAACAGATATACCGGCTATTGTGGTTCGAATCTGCTTCCTGGAAGCTACAAGGTGACCATCGTTGCCATAGATAAGGCCGGGAATGCAGCGAAAGATGAGTCTGGACGCATCGTCATTCGCGATCCGAGCGACCTCAACGGCAACGGCATTGAGGATAGCCTGGAAGGAGATGTCTCTGGATCCAAGGATCTGAGGGTGATAGTCCTTCATGACGGCAATCTGACAAATGTAGCCTCTCCCCAGGAGCAGAAGCTCAAGATCCTGCCTGGAAGCGCATTGACCATATCCGGCGATAAATTGGAGAAGATTGCCAAGACCAAAGGGGTCAAAGGAATCTACCAGGACCAGAAGTTGAGAGTGATGGCCTCGCCAGGCACGGGCCAGGCGACCCCCGCATCCATAAATGATCCCCGGAAATATGGAAAATTGACCGGAAAGGGTGTAACCGTGGCCTTGATCGATACTGGGGCGGACGCATCTCATGAGTCTCTGGCGGGCAGGATTGTGGCCTTCAAGGACTTCGTGAACAATCAGAGTGCGCCTTATGATGATAACGGCCACGGAACCCACTGTGCCAGCCTGATTGCTGGCGGAGATGGTCTGGGCGTAGCACCAGATGCCCGACTGGTGGTTGTTAAGGTCATGGATAGGGATGGTGCTTGCTTTCTGTCCGATGCCTTGAAGGCTCTGGATTGGTGTCTGGAGAATAAAGATCGCTATGGAATAAAGGTGGTCTCCTTTAGTGTTGGTGGTGAGAATCCTTCTGAGGGAGCGTCTCTGCTCGATGATGCCTGCAACAAAATGGTGGAGAAGGGGCTCGTCATGTGCGTGGCCGCAGGAAACTCCGGGCCGGCCCCGGGTACAATTGTCATTCCCGGTGACGCAAAAAATGTCATAACAGTGGGTGCCATCGACAGCTCGGGTTCGATCTTTGAGCAATCCTCTCGCGGTCCGGAAGGAAGCGAGGAAATCAAACCCGATCTGGTCACTCTGGGGGTTGACGTTGTCTCCGCCCTGATGGGATCAAAGAACGGCAGAAGCTCCATGAGCGGAACCTCCATGGCCGTCCCTCAGGTTTCAGGAAGCGTTGCCGTTTTGCTCGAGGCCAAGCCCGATCTTGGGCCAGCGGACGTGAAGAGGGCATTGCTTAAGACGGCTGATGACCTGGGACCATCCGGACCTGATAATGCTTATGGTTATGGAGCTATGGACCTGACTGATGCCCTGCAAAGCTTGGATGCTCCGCGCGGGACGCTTTCGGCTCCAGATCTCGGCAATGTGACACTCAACAATAATGAAGGATATGTGGGTGAGCCGGTAATGATTGCTGCTCCGGCCTCTGGTGAAATCGAGACCGTCGATGCAAAAATCATGGGGCCTGACCGGCAGCTCGAAATACCAATGAACGATATCGATGGCAACAGCGTCTATTCAGCTCGCTGGGAGACAAGCTTCTGGACGCCTGGCAGCTATCAGGTTGAGGTAAAAATGCAGGGCAAGTTCGGGGAGGAGGCCACCAGGGTCGTCCCTTTCCGATTGCTGGGGAAGGGGTGAGGCTGGTGTGTCTCTAGCGTCTTTGGAGATTGCCAGGTTTGGCAAAAAGGTGGTTGCCATGGGCCTTACCAGCTCAAGGTTTGGAAACATCAGCCAATGCCTCGGCGAGAAGATGGCAATTACGTGTACCGGATCCATGCTGGATGAACTCGATGAGAGCCAGGTAATAGAATTAGATCTTAGCGCCCCATCCGATCTCGACAAAATAGCGAGCAGTGAGACCATTGTTCACCGGGCGATCTATACCTGCACCTCTGCGCGGGCAGTAATCCATACTCATTCGCCTTATGCAGTCAGTCTTTCTCTATTGGAGAATGAGGCCGTGGAGCCTCTTGATAGCGAGGGTATCCTCTTTATGGGCAGTCTCCCAATTGTAGAAGGCGGCTGCGGCACGGACGGCCTGGCAAAAGCAGCATCTATTGCGCTGCAGTCTCATAAGGCCTGCATTGCGCGTGGCCATGGAGTTTTTGCCATCGGCAAAAGCCTAGCCGAGGCCTATACGATTGCCTGCATGGCTGAGCACAGCTCTCAGGTGAAATATCTGGTAAGATCATATCCTAAATCATATCCCCATAAAGACGAATAATTTTATCATTTAAATTATATACTATGTGTAATGGATATGCTCTATTGTGCAACTTTGCTTTGCCCTGGTGATACAGGAACACTTTACCAGAATTTCTTCTCCTCAGGGGAAAAATTTATATCTTCACGCTACTTCAAATCATTGAGCGGGTAATCCTAGTTTTTGAAATCCACACTGAACCCCCACTCTCCTACCCGCTCCTTTAAATAAAACCCGTGAAGTGATCTTTCAGGTATCATTTCATGGTCTTCATTTCATGGTCTTCATTTCATGGTCTTCATTTCATGGTCTTCATTTCATGGTCTTCATTTCATGGTCTTCAAGTTGTCAA
>CABMDX010000341.1 GCA_902385025.1 uncultured archaeon
GCTTTCACGTTTGCTCTGCAGCACATTGGCCATATCTGCTATCCTCACTCTTAGAAATCCTCTTCATAGGGCTCAATGCGCTGGCCCCTTACCGCCAGCCCTTCCGCCCTCTTGGCCACGCCGCGAATGAACATCTGGCTCAGTCCCAGCTCCCGGGAAAGATTGGATAAACTGTTATTTCCGCCATTGACCATCATTTGCAGCTTCTCGATCACCGTCCGCAGCTCCTCCTCGGACATGAAGGTGAGGCTGATCAGCTCGCTCAAGTCCTCCATAGAGGCTCCGAAGTTGGCCTGCACGCGTGAATAGGTGGAATGATACTCCTTCTCAGGACTTGCCCCGGGCTCCGGCACTCTCCACTTTGTCTCGACAAGGCCGCTCTTGCGAAGAAGCGCCACGCTTCTGTGAACGCTTGTATCATCGCCCACGAGTGTCGCTAGCTCGCGCTCAGTATGCCAGTCCTTGCATAGCTCATCGAAGACTTTTTTATGGACATTGGAGCCGAAGGCCTGCAACAATGGGACTAGATCCGAAGGATCATTGATGATCCGCGTTCTCTTTCCCGTCACAAAGAACCTCGCATTGGTATTATGTCTCCAATTTGATAAAGCTTTTTAGGGAATCAAATCAGCCTGACCGTCTCCAGGTTCATGGGCGCCATGGTTGGTATTCTGTATCTCTTGTAGATAGAACTGGCCAAATCCAGGCAATTGCCCTCCTCACCATGGTTGGTGAGAACCCGGCCGGGCTTGGGGTAAATGCGCCGCATATACTCCATGAGCTGCTGGCGATCTGAGTGTCCGGAAAAGCCGTCCACCGTGGTCACCTCGAGATTGATCTTCACAGTCTGGGTCTTGCCCTCCACGGAAAGCGGCAGCTCCTTCCAGCCTTTTTGAATGCGCCGCCCGAGTGTTCCCTCTGCCTGATATCCTACAATGACCAGGGTATTCCTCTCATCCGGCCCCAGGCGCTTGAGATACTCGATTACAGGCCCGCCGTTGAGCATGCCGCTCGTGGCCAGGATCACGCATGGCGGCCCCTCGATGATCTCCGTCCTTTGCTTGGGGCTTTCCACCTGCACAAAGAACTGAGCTAGGAAGGGATTGATGCCCTTGTGGAATATCAGATCTCGCAGATCGTTGTTTAAGTATTCGGGATATGTGGTATGAATAGCCGTGGCCTCATAGATCATGCCGTCCAGGCAGACAGGCACCTCATCGATCACCTTCTTTCTGATGGCCTCCTCCAGAACAACCATGACCTCCTGGCTTCGCCCTACGGAGAAGGCAGGAATGATGACCTTGCCACCCTTGCTGATTGTGTCCTTGACCACCTTTATCAAATTGACCTCAGCCTCTTTCCTGGAGGGTTGAAGGCTGTTGGCCCCACCATAGGTAGCCTCAGTAACCAGTGTCTCCAATCGCGGAAAATTGCATACCGCGGGATCGAAGAGGCGGGTCCTCTCGAACTTGAAGTCGCCGGTGAAGGCAACATTGTAAAGGCCGTCTCCGATATGGAAATGGGCAATAGAGGAGCCCAGAATATGCCCTGCGTTATGCATGGTCAGCTTTGTATCGGGTGCAATATCCGTGACATCTCCATAGTTGAGTGTGATAGTATGCTTGAGGGCCTCGCGGATCATGCCGGAATCATAAGGCAGACGCTTGCCCTCGCGGCCTGCTACCTCAATGTAGTCGAGCTGCAGCAGCACGAAAAGATCCCTGGTTGGCGGCGTGCAGTAGATGGGTCCCTCGTAGCCGTACTTATAGAGCATCGGAACAAGGCCGGCATGGTCCAGATGAGCATGCGTCAAGACAACTGCATCGATCTGATTCAGAGGATAGACCTCAGGAACGTACAGATATGGAGTTGCTGAGTCGTCCGCCCCCACATTTATGCCACAATCGATGATGATCCGCGATTCGGGCGTAGATAGAAGCATGCAGCTCCGGCCCACCTCGCGACAGCCTCCCAGGGTGGAGATCCGGACCCACTGATCTTTAGAGGCTATATCCCGGTGGATCTTCCTGCCTACTGTGCGCAGAATGCTCTTTCTCTCCGCCTGGACGCTTCGCAAATAGTCCTTGATATTGGCAATGGTCGAGGAGCGCACGGGCGGAGTTCTAACCACTTTGGGAGTCCAGCCGATGAGCTTGGTGATCTCGCGCAGGGTTGCACCATGGCGACCGATGACGAGACCTGGCTTCTCTGCCTCGATTTGCACCTCGCCAGTCTCTCCGTCGAAGTAGTAATTGGTGAGAACTGCCTCTTTGGGCACAACTTCCTGGATCTTGGTTATGGCAAGCTCAGGTTCCGCCAGAACCTTCAGGTCCGGCCTGACCACGACGCGCTTGCGCAACTCTTTCGCAAGATTTCTTATGATCTCCCCATCGTCCGCCAGCCTCTTGGGGTCATCGGTGTAAATGACCAGCTCCGGACCCTCGAACTCCAGCCCCGTGACGCCAATGTCAGGAGGCAGTTTGCTCTGCACCTTTCTCTTGAGCTCAAAAAGTACTTCTTCTACAGACAATAGAACACATCCAAAAAAGGGTTAGAGGAGCTTCATTATCTCTGAATACTCCGGCTCGCCGACCTCCTCATATTTATCAGTAATTCGGACGAGCTCGATTCTGTCGCCAGAAGCTGAATCTCGCTTCATGGCATTGTGAATGGCCCTGGCTGCAAGCACCGTTCCATCCTCGATGCTGAGCCCTGGCTTGTACATAGCCTCCAGAACGCCGTACGCAATTGGTGAACCTGAACCTGTCGATACGACCTTGCGCTCCTCGATCTGCCCGCCTAATGCATCAAGCGAATAGATCCTGGGGCCGTATCTGTCCATGCCGCCCATTATAAGCTGAACCATGAATGGGTAGTAGCGCCGAGAAGAAAGGATGTTGGCAAGCATGGATGTAATGGCTTTGACGGTCATGTTCTCGCCCCTCTGCATCTTGTAGAGCCTCGCCTCCACCTGAACCATCCGGACAAGCGACTGGGCGTCTCCTACGGCTCCAGCCGTGGTCAGCCCCACCATATCGTCGACCTGATAAATCTTCTTGGCTGTGCTGCTGGCTATGAAGCTGCCCATGGTAGCACGGCTCTCCGATGCAAGGACCACACCTCCATCGCAGAGTACACCTACCGTAGTTGTACCTTTGAACACCTCGACCATCTAATTACCTCAACTAAAATCAGAAAACGGACAGTATCCTTTTTCCGTTTGCGATATAAATACTTTCCGCCGCAAGGCAAAATGCTGAACGGATGATAGCAACGAACGCTAGAAATATGAGGCCGTGCATGCCAGTCCAATTGTGAGCGAAATAGGATAATGGATGTTCAGGTACTATATGTATCCCATAATTTTCGACACCAGCTATAATCGTGTAGATACCGTAACCTGGGCAGTGGTCCTGGGTCTCGCCATCCTCAGCCTGATAAAGCTCTTTCGCCACTGGGGCCTATCGATGGACGAGAGGCTCGCGGTCTCCACCCTCCCATACATCCTGGCAGGCTCAAGTCTTCGGGTGATAGAAGATGCCGATCTTGTGGCCGCGCCCTGGAGATATCTGCTTATCACGCCCCTCATCTACTTCCTGGTCTTTTTTATCACTGCAGGCTGTCTGATCATTTCCCGGAAAATATGGATAGAGGATTTCTATCGGAGCTATGCTGCAATGGGCCTTGTCTGGACGCTTCTGAACCTGGCCGCTCTATCACGGGTCGGTTTTGAGAGGCCAATGGTATTGGTAGCCATCTTCCTGCTCGGCTCAGGCTTTTCTGCAGCCATCCTCATTGTCCGGCGCGTGGTTTTAAGGCTGGATTTTCTGGATAACAGGTTCAACTTCATGATCCTCTATGCCCATATGCTGGACGCCAGCTCAACTTATGTCGGGGTTGACTGGTTCTCCTATTACGAAAAGCATGTTGTGCCCACTTTTCTTATCGATCTGACCGGCAGTGCCGCAATCATGTTTCCGCTCAAGCTACTCATCCTCTTGCCGGTGCTGAGCATGATAGATCGCTCCATAGAGGACCCATCACTGCGAAATCTCACCAAGCTGGCGCTGTTCACGCTCGGACTTGCGCCTGCCATTCGAAATTCGCTTCGTCTGGCCCTGGGAGTCTGAAAATCAAGATGGACAATATGAGAGGCAAATCTTGGGCAACACGAATCCAAAGAGGGGCGGCAAAAAAGGGATTTATGGCTCCTTGATAATCTGGTCGTACTCCATTTGGCCAAGGTGCTGGGGCTTATAAGTCTCACTTTGCTCCATCAAGGCCCTGACATACGAGCGGAGGTGCTTTTCGGAGCCTGCAAGCAGTCCTTCATAGGCCGCCCTTATATCCCCTTTATCCGTGCTTGCTATCTGTCTTTGCAGGTCGATGATGCTGATCTCTTCAAAGCTTGCCGCGGCCTTCAGGGCTTTCTCATCAGACCCATTCCCCTGCACAAGCAACCGCGAGTAGATCTCTTGCAGGGTTTGATCTGTGAACACGCCCACCTTCCCGGAATCTGGATATTGCAGGCCGTACCTGTCCAGAAGAACCCTGACCGCGTCCATATGATTCTGCTCGGAGCGGGAGGTGTTTTGGAATATTCCCAGCGAAGTTCTTGTGTAAAATGCTTTATAAAGATCCCTGGAAACCTTCTCCTCCTCCCAGATGAACGATAGGCCGGAGATATCTGCAGAGGTCAATGCCGCAAAGGCGCTCCCCACCTGTTGTCCCTCCGCAGACAGGGCCATCACCCCCTCGCCCTTGGCAACATTATGCTTGACAATGTCAAAGCCATTGTCAGCCATGGCCCAGATCAGAGATACCTTCTGACCAGGCAGGAAGGCCTTGTCAAACTTATCTCCAGTGTTCATCTTTCTCTTAACCTCGATCACGGTACTATGGCCATTCACAATTCCGCCGGACTCCAGGATGTCATAAGACCCGCCAAGATCTGTATCATTCACATGCGGACCATAGTTGCCGGTGCAGTACTCATCGAGGACGATCGCCTTCCCATTCCGCACTGATCCTATGATGATGTCGGAATCTTTCATCCACTCAGATGGCTCAAACCCTAGAGAGATCCAGCCCCTGGTGGATCCATTCAATGCCAGATAGAGGTACTCGGCATCGTTCATCCAGGATAGCTCCAGCACTCCGCCAGAATAGCCGTTACTGGCTGGCGCTTCAAGGACCATGCTCCGGGCATACTCGCCAGGCGAAATCACCCCGTCCGGCTTCCAAACCCCAGAAACCTGCATCTCCTTTACATCGGGACTTTTCTCAGGTTGGATACAGCCTGAGAATGCGACAGGCAGCACCAATAATAGAAAAATCAAAATCCGCCTCATATTGAAACACCATTCCAGGACAATCTGCTAATTTTATCGTTTCAGGAATATCAGTCTATCGAGCTACTATTTAAAGAAAATTAATCTATAATCATTTATTCTATTGTTTAGTAAAAGAGCAAACTTTAAATGAGATTATTGGAAATATACCAATATAATCGAGAGGTAACGGGAGAATACTAAATTATATGGCAAATAGCTTCGATCTTGACGATGTTGATCGCGCCATTCTCCGCCATCTCCGACAAAGCTCGCGTATGAGCCTGCAGGAGATGTCGCGAAGAACTGGTGTCTCCGATGCAACACTGCAGTTCCGCCTGAAGCGCTTGAAGGCCAAAAGGGCTATTGAGAGATTCACTATCATAGCCAGCCCCAAAGCGACGGGCTATGCCGTAACCGCCATCATACTCGTGCAGACGGACGCAGAGAAGCATGATCAGGCCATGAAGGCACTGGCAGCGATTCCAGAGGTCACAGAGGTTTACGGGGTGCTGGGAGAATACGACCTCTTTGTCAAGGTATGGTCCAGGAGCCTCGAAGAGTTGAATGCGCTGATAAACGATAGCATCAGGTCGATCGAAGGCATTGAAGATCTCATTGAGATTGTAGTGGTAAAGAGAGCCAAAGAAGAGACTGCTCCGGTTTAGAGGTTGAAATGCGCCTATCTCGCAATATTGCAGAGAAGACCAAAGCTTCGGGCCCCCTGTGGACTAAAGAGACTGCAGTGAACGGCACAAACAGGGTCAGCTTCTTTAGCATGCTGCAGGGGAGGAAGATCGTGGACAGGGATGGTAAAGCCGTGGGAAAGCTCGCTGACCTGTCTCTGAAGCCCGGCGAGACGCTGCTGGAGATCTCTCGCATCGTTTATACCTCCAACATCCTGGGCGAGAAGGTTATATTGCCATTGTCCAGTGTCAGCTCCATCAACAGCGATATCCGGCTGGATGTGGCCAGAGACGAGATACCTCCCGGCAGGCTCTCGGAAAAAGAGTTGCTGGTGACTGAGACCATACTCGATAAACAGATCGTGGACATCGACGGGCTGAAGGTGGTGAGGGTCAATGACGTACTCGTGGCCCAGGTCAAGAGGTCGCTATGCCTGGTAGCAGTCGACGTCGGATTCAATGGCATTCTCAGAAGGCTGGGGCTCTATGGCCTCTCTCGCGGCCTATTGGACAGGCTTCCAAGCAACATCATCCCCTGGTCTTATATAGATCCGCTCGACCCGAGCCTGCGCAGCATTCACCTCAAGATCTCCAGAAAGACCATAAAAGACCTGCATCCTGCCGATATTGCCGATATCCTGGAGGATTTGAACAACAAGGACCGCTTATTCATTCTTGACTCTCTGGGTGATGAGACTGCAGCCGAAACCATGGAAGAGATGGATCCACAGGTCCAGGCCACAATGGTCAAGCAGATGAAAAGCGATGATGTGGCCGATATCCTGGAGAATATGAATCCCGACGATGCCGCGGATCTTCTGGGAATCCTTCCAGAGGAGAAGGCATCAGAGGTGCTCAATCTCATGGGTGAGGAGGAGGCAGAGGAGGTCAAGTGGCTGATGAGGTACAGCGACCGGACCGCTGGAAGCCTCATGACCACAGAATACATTGCAGTTCCCTCAGAATGTCGCGTTCAGGATGTCTTTGCTAGGCTGCGGAAATCAGGACAGGAAATAGACATGATTTATTACATTTATGTCCAGGACGATCAGGAGCATCTTCTGGGAGTCATGTCTCTGCGAGATCTTCTGCTGGCCGATCCGGCAGAGAAAGCATGCAGTGTTATGAAGAGTGATGTCATCAGCGTTCTTCCAACGTCGAGCGTGGAAGAGGTTACAAATCTCCTCTCCAAATATGACTTCCTGAGCGTTCCTGTGGTGGATCAAAACAGCAAAATTCTGGGGATAGTGACCTTTGACGATGCATTGGACGATATCATCCCAGAAGATCTCAAGAAGCATTTGCCATGGAATTATCATAAGCTGCGCCGGGTTAGAGGGGTCGCCTGATGGTGCGACAAATCCTGCCGAATCATAAATTCAGGAATTATTTAAAGAATCGAGCTCCGAGGTTGACAAAGGCAGAGTTCGCCATATTTCTCGGTATTCTGGGACCGGGGATCATCACTGCCAGTGTGGATAATGATGCAGGAGGCATCACCACTTACAGCATTGCTGGGGCGCATTTTGGCTACTCACTTTTATGGACGCTCATACCTATCACGCTGGCCCTGTTCGTGGTGCAGGAGATGGTCGCCCGCATGGGAGTGGTCACAGGAAAGGGACTGGCAGACCTCATCCGTGAGACATTCGGCGTCAAGCCCACGGTCATTCTTCTGCTGGGACTCATCATCGCAAACCTCTGCACCACCACAGCAGAGTTTGCCGGGATTGCAGCGAGCATGGAGATCTTCGGAGTCAGCAAGTACATTTCTGTGCCTGTGGCTGCAACCATGGTGTGGCTTGCCATAGTCAAAGGCAACTTTCGCAGCATTGAGAAGATCTTCCTCATCTCCAGCTCGGTTTATATTACATATATCATATCCGGATTATTCCTGCATCCCGACTGGAAGTTCCTCCTGACCCAGACAGTAACCCCCAGCGTGAACCTCGAGCCCAGCTATCTTTACATGGTGATAGGTGTTGTTGGAACAACCATTACGCCCTGGATGCAATTCTATTTGCAGTCTACAGTTGTTGAGAAAGGGGTGCAGATATCTGAATACAGGTACACAAAATGGGATGTTTATATCGGATGCCTCATCACCGATGTGGTCTCCTACTTTATAATATTCACCTGCGCTGCGACCATCTTCGTCCAGGGAATAAGAATTGAAACGGCCAAAGATGCCGCCCAGGCTCTCTTTCCCCTGGCAGGCAGCTACTCGGCCTGGCTCTTCGCCTTCGGGCTTCTGAATGCATCTCTATTCGCAGCTTCTATCCTGCCGCTCTCCACATCATATTTTCTATGCGAGGGAATGGGCTGGGACTCCGGCCTGGACAAGAGGTTCCGGGATGCACCTCAGTTTTATTCTCTCTATACGCTGCTCATCGCGCTGGGCGCCATCATCATACTATTCCCGGATGCGCCGCTGCTGACGATAATGGTTCTCTCTCAGGTAATAAACGGGTCGCTGCTTCCATTAGTCCTTATCTTCATGCTTCTCCTGATCAACAACAAGAAGATCATGGGAAAATACACCAACAGCAAAGCCTTCAATATCGTCGCCTGGACAACCACAATTATTATGAGCATTCTCACAGTCCTGCTTGTGATAACATCTCTGGTTCAGGGAATCGGATAGTGAGTTGCAAATGAATAACTGCATGAAAGAATTCCGGAATAGATCTGCAGGAGGTGCCAATTGTCTGAGCTTTTCTCATCTGCGAAGCCTGAGATGCCCAAGATAACAGTCATAGATTATGATGACCTGAATTATCACGAAGCAGAGGTAAAGGATGTTGCGGAGTGCTTCCTCTTCCGGGAGAAGCCTACAGTAACCTGGATCAATATCGATGGGCTTCATCAACTGGATGTTCTGGAGAAGCTCGGAGCATGCTACGGGATTCATCCTCTGGTGCTCGAAGACATTTTGACGGATCAGCGTCCCAAGATCGAGGATTATGACGACTACATATTCATTGTTCTCAAGATGCTTTACTATGATGAAAAGGGGGACGAGGAGATTGGGGACAGCAAGCTGGATATGGACCAGGTGA
>CABMDX010000342.1 GCA_902385025.1 uncultured archaeon
CGGTGTGGATACGAGAATCAGAGCCAGTGTGCTTATGGCAGGCGTAGGAAGCTTCACGGATGTGGCTCAAATGAACATGCCGGGCCTGATGGAAGGCGAGCTGGAAGAGTACAGGCAGACAATGGAGCTGATCGATCCGGTGCGCTATATAGAGCATGCGGCCCATTGTGCCCTCTTCTTTCAATTTGGCCTTCAGGATGTCTTTTACCCCAGACAGAAATTCCTTGATTATTATATCGCAGGAAGTGAGCCGAAATCCATTAAGTGGTATGATGCAGATCACTATGGCTTGAGCGAGGTCGGGCGCTTTGATAGAATGGAATGGCTGAGATTTGCGCTTCGCCCAGCAAGACACTAATTGGCATTCCGCTTTGAATTCTACTCCAAGACTTAAGTCTTGCCGGCAATTGCAGAAGTTCAATCGCGCTCCAATTTACGGAGTATTCCTGCCCAGTTGTTCTCGCAAATGACCCACCAGCCCAAAGTGTCTTTTGCGAACTGGCGTGCAGCCGGGCAGAATGCGTCCACAGCCAGATTGTAAGGCAGTTGTTTGGCTGGCGGATGGAGAGGATACTTGGCGCAGGTGGCAGGTCTTATATCGTAGATCTGGCAGCGCCTCTTTTCCATATCATAAAAGGGGCAGGGCTGCACAAGCGTCCAGGCTTTAAGCAGTCGATCAAATTTGCACATCGCCTTCAGCTTCTTTTTGCCTATGCGCTCTGCAATTCTCTCAAAGTCCTCCATTTCCAGAAACAGGCCGGCGCCAGGCGTAAAGCAGCATCCACCGCACTGCTGGCAGCGGAAACGCTCCCAGAAGAGCTTTACTCCCCGATCAGAGTCCGGGCGACCGTCGCGGGCGGGCAGGGGCAGGGATATGTCGAAGGGCACATCAGCTCCCTGGTCGATCATCTGAAACTGCTCCTCCTTCTTTGAGACTGACCAGTGAGGTCGCAGGCAAAGCAGCCGCTCATGTAAGCCTTTGCGCTTCTCATCGACGCATGAGGAGTAGCAGAGCTGGTGGCAGATCCTGCGAACCCTGGTGATCTGTTCAGAGTCATTATTCATATCAGGCATTATCTATTGGTTGCATTGTAATAAAATGCTGCCTTTGCCATAATCTCCACGCATCCAAAGCCCGATTACTTTCGCCCCGCGCGGCTTGTCCTTAATACCTCTGCGCCTGAAGATCAATTGGTGATGATAGTGTCCAAGAATCCAGAATTTG
Source organism: uncultured archaeon (assembly GCA_902385025.1). Classification (GTDB taxonomy): domain Archaea; phylum Halobacteriota; class Methanosarcinia; order Methanotrichales; family Methanotrichaceae; genus Methanothrix. The sequence continues at coordinate 1,226 of CABMDX010000342.1, forward strand.
CCAAATATGCTTCAGACCTTGCCCGTCATCAGGATGCCATCCGTAGCGCCAATGAGGATCTGATCAAGCTCTCCCAGCGCTTTGGGCGCATGATGCCAAGGCTCCAGAAGCTGGACCCGTCTGCCATTCTCAATTGGTTTGGCCTCTACAATAAGATCAAAGACTCGGCGGGCAAAGCCGACGAAGGAATTTCCGTGCTGATGGATAATGAATTGGCAGCAGCAAACCCGGTCCTTCAGCTCCAGATCAGCTACTACTATTCCCAGCGCCAGCGGCTCTATTCCAAGATGGAGGTCATGGATGACGTATTAAACGGAATGATGGAGGACCTTCTGGAGAACGGAAACTTCGAGGAGACTCAAAAGCAGGAGATGCGCGTGGCATTGGATGCAACTGTAGAGAAGAGCAAGCAGCACCACGCCCAGCCCATGCCGGTGCTGGCTTAGAATCAATTGCGGCAATTCGTCGCAACTATTTTCTTCAGCTTTTCAATCTCAATATGTAGGGCATTTACCTGCTGGTCCAGACGGTCCAATCGCTCCAGGATGCTGCTGTTAACGGCATCAATACTGTCGCCTGCTAAATCCTCAATTTTGCCAGCAAAATTGTCATCGACTCCGCATTCTTCGCCTGCCAGAACTGAATTTTGGGATGAATGCAGCAAATCTTCGGACTTGACCTTTGCTTGCTCGCATTTCCGGCAGTAATCGTCGATCTCCTTGATGAAATGCTCTCCGTACTTCTCAAGCTTCCGGTCTCCCACGCCCTCGATGGTCCGAAACTCCAGCAAACTGCGGGGCTTTGCTGCGGCCATGGCCTTCAGGCTGGAATTATGAAATACCATGTACTGAGGAATGCCCTCTTCATCCGCCAACCTTCTTCTCAGACTTCTCAGGCGGTCAAACAGATCCGGACCAAAATCGTGTGTGCATCCAGCCTTTGCGCTTCCTTCAGAGCTGCATTGTGCTGCATCCCCGGATCGGCCAGACGTTGGCTTTGTGAGGAATATATCCTCACCGCCAAACAGGAGATCATAGCTTCTATTTGTGAGCTTCAATACCGGATACTTCTCGCCCTCGATCTTCAAAAGGCCCTGTCCCGTCAGCTCCCTGATGAACGAGGCCCACTGCGAAGCCGAATATTCCCTGCCGGTCCCATGGGCCTTCAAGGAATCATGCCCATTCTGCAGAATTTTGCGGGATCGGGAGCCTCTCAGGATATCTATGACATAGCTTGCTCCGAACCTCTCCTGCACCTGGGAGACGCAGGACAAAATCTTCCGGGCGACAATTGAGCCCTCCATCCTTTCTCTGGGCTCGAGGCAGTTGTCACAGGCCCCGCAATTCTCCTCATCATATCCCTCTCCAAAATATGCCAGCAGTGCTTTTCTCCTGCAGACCCGGCTGTCGCAAAAGCCCACAAGATCCTGCAGCTTTCTATAGGCAATGCTTTTTTGCTCCTCGTCGCTTCCCTGCTCAATGAGATACTCTATTTTTCTCGTATCTCCATATCCAAAGAAGAGAATGCAATCGCTCCTTTGTCCGTCTCTTCCGGCTCGACCCGTCTCCTGAGCATAGGTTTCCATGTTTTTGGGCAGATCGTAGTGTATGACAAAGCGTATATCGGGCTTATCGATCCCCATGCCAAAGGCAATGGTGGCCACAACAGTGTCCACTTCCCCTTTTATGAACCTCTCCTGCGTCTTTGCTCTCAGAAGGGGCTCTAATCCTGCATGGTAAGCCTGAGCGCGAATGCCCGTGGCTCTCAGCTTGCTGGCTATTGACTCAGTGCCCTTTTGAGTAGAACAGTAGATGATTCCTGACTGGCTCCCGTGATGCTTCAAAAAGTCCAGCAACTGGGCAAAGGCATCATTCTTTGGCCGGATGTGATAGATCAGATTCTTGCGGTTGAAGCTGGCGCGGTGGATGCTCGGATTTTTGATCCCCAGAAGAGCGATGATATCCTTTTGCACCTCGGGCACGGCCGTAGCCGTCAGGGCGATGAAGGGTACTCGGGGGAAATATCCTTTGAGCATCTTGAGCTGGCGGTAGGCAGGCCGGAACTCATGTCCCCATTCCGAGATGCAGTGGGCCTCGTCGATGGCAATGAGACAAATTCTCAGGCGCCCGAGAAACGACAGGAAGTCCGGAATCGTGAGCCTTTCCGGAGCCACATAGAGAATCTTGATTTTATCGTCCAGCAAATCCGATACGATTTTTTGAATCTCAACTGGAGATAAGGTGCTGTTGATATAGGCTGCAGAAATACCCCGCTCTAGCAGATGGTCCACCTGGTCCTTCATGAGGGCGATCAAAGGCGAGACCACCAGCGTTATGCCGTCTTGCATCAGTGCAGGAAGCTGGTAGCACAGGGACTTGCCGCCGCCCGTGGGCAGAAGGGCAAAGACGTCCCTCTTTTCGAGCACGTCTTCGATAATCTCTCTTTGAGGGGGAATGAAGGACTCATGACCAAAGTATCTCTTGAGCAGCAGAGAAACTGAATTTGCATTTGCTTTGCTCATCACCCGGACTCCCCTGACAAGCAGGATTTCATGCTTTAAGTTACCTTCGAATTCAGCTTGATTATTTCAGTCAAGGCCTTCCAGGTTTCTCTCTGAAGCTCTCAGGATTTATGCCCACAGTCCATTCATCTCATTTCCCAAGACAC
>CABMDX010000343.1 GCA_902385025.1 uncultured archaeon
ATCCTGATCCCGCCTACCTCGATCACCTTTCGCTCTGGCAGGAGCTTCTTCAGCTCTGGACTGTCCGAGTTTCCGTGCACCGCCTCCAGCCTTCCAAGCTCTGACAGCGCTCTGTGGCACTGGGCTGAGACGAAATCGCCAGCATGAAGTATGAGGTCTGCCTTTCCTGCGAGCTTTGCCACCGCACTCGGAATTTCCTCATTTTGCAGATGAGTGTCGGATAGCGCTATGATTCTTGTCATTTTCTCCATAGCCGCATCAAACGTGCATCCGCTTCATTCCCGATTCCATTATTCACAAAAACTCCGCGCCCACTGCCACGACGCTGTTGGTGAATATCGAGGCATTGATCTCGAAGATGGGATACCGGAACTTGGTGAAGTCGGACATCAGCCAGGTGGTGGAGCTTGTGTCACCGCTGAAATGCTTGGCATACTCAGGCTTCACGGGAACGACTGCTATGTCCTTTTTCCGTCCGTGCTTCTCTAGGATGGCAACCTGCCGCGAGGAGGGATTGGCAGTTATGGGCATAACATCCGCGCCCTTGCTAAGGGCCGTCACGGTACCCTCCAAAGCTTCGTATGTATTGCCGATTCCGGTGATGGGTATATAGACGTCTCCGATCTGGAAGCTGGGCGTATTGAAATCCCGCTCCCAGTAGCTGATTTTATTGAGGTGGGTGAACCTCATCTCGAAGGCCCGGGCCACCAGCCCAGATCTTCCCACGCCTCCGATGATGTATCTCCCGCTGCGCGGCAGAAGCCTGCCAAACCAGTATTCGAGATGCTCCGGCTCCATCTGGGAGATGAGAATGGCGTTCTCCTTAAAGTCCTTTATAGTGCTGTGATATTTCGGACAGGAGGAGTCACATATCCCCTGCAGCCGGGACTGAATGTCTGCAAAGAGGGCATTCAAAAAGGCCAGAACCTCAAGCTCGAACTCCGTTCCCATGGGAGAGAGCCTGGCTCTGGTATCCTTGTCAGTGGCGTATTTTGTCCTGGCCTTGATCACAAGCACGGAGCCCCGCTCATACTCGCTCACCATCTTGTAGGCGGTACCATTTTCATTGGCGGTTATCAGCTTGATGTCGCCGCCACGGGTGATGAAATCGTCGATGTACTTGTTGACCGATAGGGTTTCACCCGAGCCGGATATGGCTATCCCCAGGTTCTTTCCCTTGCGATAATGCCTCTGCAGAGGATCTTCCAGCGTAAAAGGAAATACGTTTTCAAAATGATTCTGAATAAGCTGCAGGAAGCTGTAGAGCGCAAGCGCGGACCTGCCCGCAGCAAGGCCGTAGACGAATTTGTTGTCCGGGGAGGGTTTCAGGAACTCCACCATGGAGTCTGAGAATGCTGCTATACTGGCCATATCCAGATCCTGCAGCTTCTCCAAGAAGTCGCACTGCAGAAGAGTGGCCTCGCGGAAGGTCTCAATCAGGCCTGACATATTTAGCTCATACTGAGACCTCCCAGAGATAAGCTTTCTGGATTTTAGCTTATGATTTCATGCAGAAGGTCAAGCTTATTGGCCATTTTGATCTCCTGAGCGATGCGCCTGCCATTGGAGAGATTGCGCTCCACAAGGTCTGAGTAAGGCGAGCCGCTGATGTAGAGATTGGTTCCGGCCACGATGCGGGCCGAGATCTCGAAGACCTTGAACTCCAGGTCATCAGTGACAATTGTCTCCAGGCTGAAGGCCCCCAGCATTCCCCCGAAGAGGTCGAGACTCGTCTCGACGCCCCTCTCTCCCAGCTCAAAGGCCCTGGGAAGAAGCGACTCGCGCAGGACCAGAGGCAGATTTCCCGTGACCACGAAGCTGGGATAGATTCCGGCCTCAGCAAGCTCGTTCATGCTTCCAATTCTGAATATCTCGTCCGCATTTGATTCCACACGTCGATCGATTCCGAGCATCTCCAGAGAGCCCTTGCTCAGGCGGTATCCCTCAGATTTAATTGGAGAATAAAAGAAATGGATGTAGTATCTGGTGCCGAGAATAAATTCCTGGATGGTATACTTCTCATTGGTGCTCATCTTGGCAGATAGCTCGTCCTTGTTCTTGGCGATGAAAAATCCGCGCCCTCCTTTGGCACCATGATACTTGACTATGACCGGCCGATCGATATCTTCAGCCTTTTCAAAGCGCATAGGCACATTGATCCCCGCCCTGAGCATCCATTCGCGCTCCATCTCCCGGTCGCTCTCCCAGGCCAGCACGCGTCTGTTGCCGAAGGTGGGCACAGCAAGCGACTCGAATTTTTCGATTCCGAGATACTCCACTAAAGAGCCATGGGGAATGATGATGACGTTCTCGTCTGCAAGCTCACTGGCATAGTCCAGCAGCGCCTTGTAGCTGTCCACACATACAAACTTATCCGGTTTTGCGAGAGGAAAGGCATCGTAGAAGCGAGGCGGCTGGCCAATGCAGATCCCAAGAGTCTTGAAGCCCTCCTGGCGCGCACCGTGGAAAATCTGCAGGCTGCTGTGCGAGCAGATGGTAGCAATGGTGAGATTATCCCTGTCGTATCCTTTTAAAATCTCCTGGATGTCTTCTTTCGAAATCATGGTGATAACCCTTTTAATTGTGACCTATGAAATTGCAAGGTTTGTATGAAGGTAGATAAGCCCTTCGGATGCAAGCTATTAGAAGCCGCCAATATCATGAATAGAATCCCTTTAAATGTCGAGGAGGCAAACTGAGAAAATATGTTGGCATCAGGCAAGAGGGAGACAAAAGAGACCTGCATCGAGGTTTCCATCGAGACGAATGGATCGGGCATAATCGAGGTTGATACCGGTATTGATCTTATTC
>CABMDX010000344.1 GCA_902385025.1 uncultured archaeon
AGCAATGCCTGGGTTGGCATCATTCCCTCAAGCGTAGCCCATGGCAGGGAGGCAGAAAATGACAAATATGATTTGACATAGCAGTATCTCAATAAACGCACATCGGGCACGATGACATTTAATGCTCCCGGCAGCCCTGGAACATACGATCTGCGGATGTTTGATACGGACGATGGCGGGCGAGAGATTGCCTCTATTACCTTTACAGTGCTGGAGGCTGCGGGGGATAATGGAGAATCTCCGGAAGGATGCTTCAAGAATGGAATGCAGTATTGCATGGTTTGCGAGAAGCCCCCATGCCTTTACTGCCCAAGTCATTTTGGTGATATTGCTCCGTCTCAAAGCGAATTGATCTTTGAAGTTATGAGTCCCGGCGGCACATTGAACAACCCCCCACGTGTAAGTTCATTCACGCTGGATAGCGAGCGCACGATTTCCGGCATCGCCACATATCACTGGCCAGGTGTGACTCCCGGCACTATCGGATTGAGGTCAACCGCGGGAGACCTATTCGGGCCATGGCAGGCGGAAGGCCGCCCAGGAATGGGAGGCGTACCCGATGCCATCTGGATTGCCTACTTCAACCAGAGGCTCCCTGCTGGCACATACACGATTGTGGACTCAAGCCAATCGACGTGGTCTTATGTGCCGGGCGACTGTTCGGACGAGCGAGGTTTATGCCAGGTGTTTGCATATAGATAGCTGGAGAGGCTGACGGCGGAGAGAAGTTGATACTGGTATTGGTCTATTCTCCGCTCCAGCAGTTCTTTTTCTTCTCTGTTCTCTCCAGAAGATCGCACAGTTTATTGGCGCTTGACACCACAGTTTTCCTGCCAATGCGGTCTTCTGCAGCAGGTCTCACGGCGATGCCACCGAAATGGGCATCATCGCCCACCACAATAATGCCGTGAATATGCATCCAGGAGTGAACACATTCCAGTGCTTTTTCCTGGCCGCCATTACGGGCTCCACCAACTGTGATTGCGCAGCCAGCTTTATTCTTGAGCCTGAGCCCCTGCCTGCGGAGAGGAATCGTTCTATCAAAGACGGCTTTTAGCTGCCCGGTAATAGATCCAAAATAGACTGGAGAGGCTGCAATGATGCCGTCTGCCATTTCAAGGGAGGATAGAATTTGCGACATATCATCTTCCTTGGGGCAGGGCCTTCCCTTGCTGCAATCTCCGCAATCAGTACAAAAATCGACTCTTAACTCGCAGCAAAGGAGCTTCTCAGTCTCAAAGCCCCTTTCTTTAGCTACAGCCAAAGCTTCCGCAAGCAGGAACTCAGTATTTCCAGCTTTCTTGGGGCTGCCGCATATGCCAACAACTATCATCTTTTGCCACCTCCTCTAAAGGCAAGGCAGAAGGAGATATTCGTTTTGTATTCCATGCAATAGATATCATCCTCAAAGGGAACTCTTTTTGAACAAAAAATTTCATGCTTAATTTTTTGGCTCATTCTCTCTTCTCCCTGAGAAGGGACGCAATAATGCCGCCCTTTCCCAAAGAACAACATCTGCACGCATTATGGTTCAATTCCTCAGATTGCGAAGGACGAAGCGGCGAGTCCCACTTCATGGAAAGCGGATTCCTTTGCCCTAGCTTCAGCCTATTTAGGAGATTATTGAGATTCATTTAATTTTGGCAAATCCTATGAAGTGCAAGCTCGATCGGTCCAATGCACTCTATGTATTCAATGCATACTGACAAGAGCTGCCAGAGATAAAAGAGTTTCTTTGAGTGAGTCATTATGGTTAGATCCATGCTTCATCGCTTGAGCAGGAAAGGTTAGACTCGACATCCTGACGCAATACCTGGAATCGCAGAAGGAGAATTATTGGTGTTATCAACCACATACGTCCAGCATTTTCCAGAAAAACAATCCCGAAAAGGACCCTTATGGATGAAAAGGAGACACACAGACCGCGGCGGAGATCGCTATAGCCATGCGAAGGAGGTACATGCAAATCTTCCGACAGATGTTTATGCAGAACTAATCATTAATAATTATCATGGGCGATGACTTCACTGATCGTATGCGGGCTGAGGAAGCGCTGCGAGAGAGTGAGCTGAGGCTTAGGACTATTTTCGAGACTTCCAGTGCGGGCATAATCATAGTTGATATAAAAGGGCGCATCAAGCAGGCCAACCAGCGGATGGCCGAATTGTTTGATTGCCCGCTAGAAACAATGATCGGCATTCCATATACTTCCTTTGTTCATCCTGATGAACGCCAGAAGGGGGCAAATACCCTGCAAGCGATGGTTGAGAATCGGATCGATACAGTCCACACGGAACGACATTACCTTAGCAGGAATGGAAACGATTTCTGGGGATTTTTAAACGGCCAGAGAATGGTAGGATCTGACGGTGAGTTCACGGGATTGCTCGGAATTATATCAGATATAACCGACCGCAAGCGAACGGAGGATGAACTGCGATGGAAAACAGCAATGCTTGAAGCTCAGGTCGAAACCTCTTTGGATGGAATTCTGGTGGTAGACAACCATGGAGAGCGAATCATTACCAATCAGCAGCTTCTAACCATTTTGAAAGTGCCCCCGCAGATTAGCAATGAGAAAAATGACAAAGCTCTTCTTTCATACGTAACGAGCAAGACCCGGGATCCCGAAAAATTCCTTGAGAAAGTTATGCACCTCTACAGTCATCAGGATGAGACAAGCCGGGACGAAATCGAGTTTAAGGACGGAAAGGTACTGGATCGATATTCTTCTCCGGTGATCGGAAGAGATGGAAGGAATTATGGCAGGATATGGATTTTTCATGACATTACCAATTATAAGCGAGCATTAGAAGCCCTGCGCGAGTCGGAGCAGCGGCTGGCAGATATCATTGATTTCCTGCCTGATGCTACATTCGCTGTGGATAAGGAGGGAAAAGTAATCGCCTGGAATCGAGCCATTGAAGAGATGACAGGTGTGCCGAAGGCTGAGATGATGGGGAAGGGCAATCATGCCTATGCGGTCCCGTTCTATGGCGAGCTGCGGCCTATCCTCATCGACCTGATCTTTATGGACAAAAAGGAGATTGAAGAGAAATATTACTTTATTTTGAGAAAGGGAGATCAATTGATAGCAGAGACTTTCATTCCCACATTCAATAATGGGAGGGGCGTATTTCTCTGGGGTATTGCGTCTCCCCTATACGATAGCAACGGACATATTATGGGTGCAATCGAGTCCATTCGTGATATTACCAGATATAAGCGATTCGAGGAAGCGCTGAAAAAAACCAATCTTCAACTGGAAATTGCCACCGAACATGCCAAACAGATGGCTGCAAAGGCGGAGCAGGCCAATGCTGCCAAGAGCGAATTCCTGGCCAATATGAGCCATGAGATCCGCACGCCCCTAAACGGCATCATCGGTATGACTGGATTGCTGATGGATACAAACCTGAATGCTGAGCAGCGCGAATATGCAGAAATCGCTCAGAGAAGTGGCGAGACGCTCAGGTCTCTTATCAACGATATCCTTGACTTCTCAAAGGTCGAAGCCCGCAAATTAGATCTGGAAACGCTGGACTTCGATCTGCATGCTACCCTGAAGGATACGACGGATATGCTGGCCATCAGTACTCATGCAAAAGGGCTGGAGCTGGAATGTCTGGTGGATCCAGAAGTTCCATCGCTCCTCTGCGGAGATCCAGGAAGGCTGCGTCAGATTCTGGTCAACCTGGGAAGCAATGCCGTGAAGTTCACCGCTGAGGGAAGGATCTTGATTCGCGCAAGCCTTGTATGTGAAGATGAAAAGACTGCAAAGCTTCGTTTCTCAGTCAGCGATAGCGGTATTGGCATCCCATCAAACCGGCAGAATATCCTGTTCTCGCCTTTCACTCAGGGAGACTGCTCAACTACTCGCAAATACGGTGGTACCGGCCTGGGCCTGGCCATATCCAGGCAGCTTGTGGAATTGATGGGCGGAAAGATCGGCGTGGAAAGCAAAGAGGGCAGGGGGTCCACCTTTTGGTTCACAGCTCTTTTTAAGAAGCAGTCGGCGAGTCCCGGATCCACTGATGAGAGAGAGACCATGAACTCTGCCGCCCGGCCCTCCTTCTCAGAAGATGTCATGCACAAATTTCGCATTCTTGTGGCGGAAGACAACCCTGTGAACCAGAAAGTAGCACAGGCCCTCCTGAAAAAGATGGGCGTCCACGCTGATGTGGTGGCAAATGGTCAGGAAGCCATCAATGAGCTGCGGCTTATTCCCTATGACCTGGTGCTGATGGACTGCCAAATGCCGGAAATAGACGGCCTCGAGGCCACTCGCCGCATCCGCAAGGATGTTCTGGGAGTTCTCAATCCACGCATCCCCATAATTGCCATGACTGCCTCCAACATGCAAGGTGACCGAGAGAAGTGCATCATGGCTGGAATGGATGATTTTATTGCCAAACCAGTCCAACTGGGGGAACTGGCAGAGGTACTCTCCAGATGGTTGGCAATGGCTAATGCTGAAAGATCGCAGACTTGAATGGCTTTGGACGATAAGGAGGGGCCTGGATAATGGTCTATTGCATTTTCGATGACCTTAAGAGATATTATTAGGTTTATTTTATCTCAATTTCTGATTGAATTCACCATTTAGGCAACCGCAAGAATGAAGGCCCCGACAGACTATAATGTCAAAGAGAGATGAATGAAAGCAAGATCATAGGAGAGACCTGATGCCCATCAAGCTTCGCATTGCCACCTTCAATCTCATGAACCTGGATGATCGGCGTGACAGATTTCCAAGCCTCGAAGAGCGCATTCCAGTGCTGCGCCCTCAACTTGTGCGGCTTGATGCAGATATTCTCTGCTTGCAGGAGGTTTGCGGTCAGCGCCAACATGGCAGAAAATATCGTCTCGATGCAATGAACCGCCTTCTGGAGTGCACGCCCTACGAAGGCTACAAGCGGATTTCAACGATTGATCAGTCATCCGGAGAAGTCTATGATCACCACAATCTTGTCATTTTAAGCCGCTACGATATCGCGGAACATCACCAGTATACTCACACATATGCTCCCCCGCCGCGCTACCAGAAGGTCACTGCCCAGCCTATGGAGGAAGAGGCCAGGCAAATCTCCTGGGAGCGGCCTATTCTGCATGCCAGGGTAAAGTTGCCAAATAACATGACCATAGACGTGATAAATCTGCATCTCAAGAGCCGCCGGCCTACAAATATTCAGGGGCATAAATTGAGCGAGAGGACCTGGAAGACTGCCTCGGGCTGGGCCGAGGGCGTTTTTATATCCTCCATGAAGCGCATCGGCCAGGCTCTGGAGACCAGAATCCTCATTGACCGGCTTTTCGACGAGGATCCATGTGCTCTGATTGCCGTCTGCGGCGATTTTAATGAGGAGCTGGACGAGGTGTCCATCGAGGCCATGCGAGGCGATGTGGAAAACACGGGCAACATGGAACTGTCCATGAGGATCATGGTTCCAACAGAGAGAAACATCCCCGAACCTGCACGCTATTCTCTGCTGCATAATGGCAAGGGCAAGATGCTGGACCAGATTCTGGTATCACGGACGATGCTGGCCTATTTCAAGGGCTCTGAGGTCCACAACGAGCTGCTGCATGACGAGTCCATAGTATTTGCTTCCAAGATATTCTACCCCGAATCGGATCATGCACCTGTGATCGCCCACTTCGAGCTGCCGGAGACAAAGATCAGATGGTCCACAGGAACTGATTTGTGCAAGACGGGCTATAAATGCATCAGGAGCGTAAAGGAGAAGGGCCAATAAAAGCCCTCGAAAAACAGTGGATTTTCGGCTGTGGTGGATGTTATGAGAACTA
>CABMDX010000345.1 GCA_902385025.1 uncultured archaeon
ATTCATGATGCATTGAGCCACTCCAGAGATCGGATTGGGCTGAAATCAGTCATTTGCGGGGTTTAAGAATGGATATTTATGAAGAGAGTCTGAGATACTTTGGAAGCAAAGTGGATTGTATGATAAAGGGCCAGAGCCTTTCCCGAAAAGACGCCAGCCTTCTTTTTGGGCAAATCCTCTGCAATGAGCAGCCGGACCTGCAGCAGGGCGCATTCCTGGCGGCCATCACGGCCAAGGGAGCAACTCCAGAGGAGATTGCCGGCATCTGGGAGGCGATCTATGAATTGGATACCGTGAAAGTTCACCCGGACGTAGATGGACCGCTGGTGGAGAACTGCGGCACGGGCATGGACTCGATCAAGACCTTCAATATAAGCACCGCAGCATCGATTGTGGCTGCAGCCGACGGCATATTGATGGCCAAGCATGGGGCCAGAGCCATAACCTCCCGCTGCGGAGCAGTCGATATAATGGAGACCCTGGGTGTGGACGTGGAATGCGATGCATCTCTCGTAAAGAAGAGCATTGAACGGGCAGGCATCGGCATCTTCAACGGCATGAGCAGCAAAGTTCATCCCCAGGCGCTATGCCGGATTCTCTCACATATCAGATTCGGGACCATTCTCAATATTGCCGGCTCCCTGGCCAATCCGGCTCAGCCCGCGTATGGCGTTCGCGGTGTCTTTTCTGCGGAGATGGTCTCACCAATTGCCAGAGCTATGGCAGAGATCGGCTACAAAAGGGCGATTGTCATGCATGGTCGCAGCTATGATGGCTGCAGAGGCATGGACGAGCTCTCGACCCTCGGCAGATCCGTGATTGCAGAGCTGACAGAGGATGGGGAGATAAAGGAGTATTCATTATCTGCCCGGGAGCTCGGTGTAAAAGCGGCTGATGAGACCACGCTCCTTCATAATGGCGATAGGATGGAGGAAGCGAAAAGGCTGCTGAGAGTTCTTGCTGGCAGCGACCGGGGCTGCAGAAGAGATATAGTATGCCTGAATGCGGCCCCGTTGCTCTGTATTACGGACCGCGCTTCGAGCCTGAAAGAAGGCATGGAGCGTGCTGCAGACATAATCGACCGGGGCCTGGCCATCAAGAAGCTCAGGTCATGGGTAGAGGAGCAGAATGCAAGTCCCGAGCAGCGGCTGCAGATGCTCGACGAGATGCTGGAGAAGGCCTACGCATAAGCTGATGAAGATCAAATAACCAATGGATTTGGAAATGGCTAAAGGTTATAGGCTTCGAAATGGATTGTAGAGGCCAACAACCATATCTTCTATAAGTACTTCCTCGACATCATGAAATTGATCTATGCCGTTTTCTTTCTTTTTCTGGCATTGATAATATCAGCGCAATGTCAGCAGACCGCAGAAGATTGGAACAACAAGGGCGTTGCTCTCGATGCACAAAGCAAGCTCGACGAGGCAATCAAATGCTACGATGAAGCCATCAGGATAGATCCCAACTATGTCAAAGGCTGGGGCAACAAAGGCCTTGCTCTTGCTGACCAGAACAAGTACGATGAGGCCATCAAATGTTTCGATGAAACCATCAGATTAGATCCAAATTATGCTGCGGCCTGGACCACCAAGGGCAATACACTCTATAGGCAGGGCAAGTACAATGAGGCCATTAAAGCTTTTGAAGAAGCCATCAGACTAGATCCAAACGATGCTGTGGCATGGTACATCAAAGGCAATGCTTTTAGTGATCTTCGCAATTATAGCGAGGCAATCAAATGCTACGATGAAGCCATCAGGCTAGATCCAACCGATACCGGGGCGTGGAACAATAAAGGTATTGCCCTCAATGCCCAGGGCAAGTATGACGAAGCCATCAAGGCTTGTGACGAGGCTATCAAACTAGACAGCAATCACGCCGCAACTGGCGCAGCCTGGGGAAACAAATGCAGCGCTCTTAATGCCCAGGGCAAGTATGACGAAGCAATCAAGGCTTGTGACGAGGCGATTAGGATAGATCCAACAAATATTGGTGCCTGGAGCAACAAAGGGACTGCTCTCAAAGCACTCGGAAGGACCACTGAAGCATCTGCTGCCTTCGCGAAAGCAAGAGCGCTGGAGTACAGCGGATCGAATTCAGTTATATAAGCATTTTTCCTGAATGAATTCCGGGAATGCTGGCGATAATTTGCAGAAACGTATGTGTTTAGTTGAGCATAATCGGCATCAATAACCCCATTTTGTGATTTTCTCTTTCGCCGTTTCTGAGGGCCTATTTGAAGGATAATTTTTTATTGATATCGATTTTTAATTCAGCGCAAGTTATTTTCATTATGCGTTCATCAACTGGATCCAGAAACCGTCGACCTATTCTGGGTAGCTAAACACATACGCAGAAATTAATTTTTGATTAGTTGATTTAATTGCTTAAATCATCATTTCATGAGCGAATATGCCAATGCATTCTTGAGTTCAAAGGTGCGTTCATTAATTTACATCCGCCACCATTTGTCATTAAGCCATAAAATGGGCAGGCTTTCTGACTAACACTCACCGCACTTTTCATCTAACAATTTCGCAAAGGCCCGATCGGATTCCCACCACCTGCCAAAGCGTTACCCATATCTATCAAAAGATGGATAAGAGAATGGATAGATCTGGATTACAGAAGAGATTGACAATTGCCATCGGTGTTGTCATTTGGGCTCTTATACGGGTAAATGGTCCTCTGAACATAAAGGCATTTTGATCTTAGCTTTGGCCTCCTTGTTTCTGGTCATATATTTTTTCTTTCCCTTTCTGGACGGCATAATTCTGGGCACGGTCTTCGCCTATGTTGGCCGGCCAATCAGAGACCATTTCGGATCAAGAATGCGACTGGGCTCTCTCGTTGCCTCTATCTGCATAGTTGTGCCCATTTTTCTTGTCGTTGGCCTGGGAATGCTCGAGGTCGCAAATCAAATCATAATGCTTGCACATAACAATGAGGCATTGAGGACGGCTCTTGGTACCCTCATGCAGCAGAAGGCAGCGGATATACCCTGGGCAGTGGATGACATCCTTGCGGGAGGCCTGGAGAATGCGGCAAGCATAATCGCTCCCCTTGCCGCAGCCATACCTGTCTTTCATATCGGAAGGGTGGTCTCCCTCGGAATCATAAACTTCATAATCTCCATCCCGGTCTGCTATTTCTTGCTGGTGGATGGAGAGGGCTTCGTGGAGTCGTTCGTCGTTCTTCTTCCAAAAGAGGAAATGACGGTTTTGAGAAAGTACATAGCCCGCATCGACCGTATTCTGAGCGGTATCTTCATCGGCACTATTTATACATCCATTCTTGGAAGCATCATAGCAGTCTTCATCTTCTACGGCTTCGGCCTGCCCAGGCCATTTGCACTGGCAAGTATAGTCTTCATAGCCGGAATGGTGCCTTTTCTCACCGCCTGGGTTGTGATCATACCTGTAGCATTCTACAAGTATATCACCGTTGGACCGGGAGGAGCGCTCCTCTTCTTCTCCCTGGCATCTGCCCTGATCTACCTTCCTTCCGAGCTGCTCATTCGACCATATCTTGTCTCCACCAGGTCATCAATGCATCCTTTGCTGGTGATGCTCTCCTTCCTCGGCGGAGCAATGGTTGCGGGCCTTGGAGGCTTCTTCCTGGCGCCGGCAATCATGGGCGTGATCGTAGGAATATACCAGGTACGCCGTGAGGAAATCGCAGAGCAAAAGACAGTGGGCATTTCCAGATGAGAGCAATCTGAAAGCTCTGTTGGAGCATATATGAAATTTTATATTGAAACCTATGGCTGCACTGCAAACCATGGAAATTCGCAGGATGTGGCAACTCTTCTGCAGGAACTCGGGCATAAACCCTCCGCACTCAATGAGGCGGATGCAGTGATAGTAAACACCTGCATTGTAACCGCTAAAACACAGCGAAAAATTTTGCACAGGCTCAGGCAGCTCGAAGGAAAGCGACTGGTGGTGGCAGGATGCATGAGCGCGGCAATTCCGCAATCGATACAATCCATAGAATGTCTGGAAATTCCGGGTCTCCTCGATAAAGCTGCAGCGGCAACGATTGCGAGCCATTTTGGAGCAGCCGCATCCTCCGGCAATTGCGAAACCGCGGACCTCCGGCAAGAGCCCAGATCGGATTTATGTGCCATTGTCAATATTGCGGAAGGGTGCAACGGAACATGCAGCTATTGTATCGTCAGAAATGCAAGAGGAAGGCTCGTCAGCCTCGACTCTGATGTCGTGGCAAAGAAAGTTCAGAGTCTCGCAGGCCAAGGCAATGTAGAGCTGCAGCTATCCGCCCAGGATACAGCAGCCTATGGCCTGGATAGGGGAACCAATCTGGCAAGGCTGCTGGAGAGAGTGGCAAATATTCCTGGCAATTTCATGCTTCGAGTGGGCATGATGAACCCGGATAACGTTCTCTTGATTCTGGATGATTTGATCTTGGCCTTTGATAGCCCCAAAATCTATCGGTTTTTGCATCTTCCCCTTCAGTCGGGATCGAATGAGATACTCAGGAGCATGGGCAGAAGATACTCGGCCCAGGATTTTCTTGAAATCGCCAATGCCTTCAGGGGCGCCTTTCCTGATATCACAATCATCACTGATGTAATTGCCGGATATCCGGGTGAGACCGAAGAGAATTTCCTGGAGACTCTCGATATCGTGAAGCGCCTGCAGCCTGACAAAGTTAACGTCACCAGATTCTCTTCGCGGCCTGGGACTCCTGCCTCCAGGCTCTATGACATGCCTGACCGCTTCAAGAAAGATAGATCGAGAGAGATGACGAGCGTTTGGCTGAATATTGCCGCCCAAAGAAATAAGCGCTACGTGGGCGAGGTTCTGTCGGCCCTGGTCACAGAGCACGGGCGGGGCGCCTCCATGAAGGCCAGAGCTCCCAGCTACCAGGGGATTGTCGTGCAGGGCAATCCCTTGCTTGGATCCTTTATCAAGGTGAAGGTGACTGCATCCAATCCATTCTTTTTATCGGGCAAGATTGAACCCGAGTAAATCGCGATCAAGTTCTTTCAAGTTTAGTATTTTAAAATTAATTATAAAATATATATAAATAAAATCTCTCAGAGATATTCGATGGCAGTAAAAGGGCTTTGGAAATAAGGAAGCGTGGCTTTACGAAAAGACTTTTTATAATTTTAGTAAAAACGATTTTTATTGACCTGCGCACCACTAACCTTATTAATAATGAAAATAATCAATCGTGATGGTGTCTCTGAGGCCGATCCAGTACAGGCTCTGGCCCCGGCTTTTCGAGTATATTGTTTATAAAAACTGCATAAAATAGCCGAAAGGAATTCCAGAGACATCATTGGTTAAAGGAGGTTAAAAATGGCTGAGCAAAAAGCAACCGCAAAGACTTCAGTCCTATATGAGGAGACCAGAATATTTGAGCCCAGCAAGGAACTTGCCGAGAACTCCAACGTCATGAAGTGGATGAAGGAGAAGGGGTTCAAGACAGAGAGGGAGATGCGCCTATGGTGTTCTGCTAACTATATTCAGTTCTGGGGAGAGATGGGCAAGACCTATGCGGATTGGTTTGAACCCTGGTCCTCGACCCTGGAATGGAAGCCGCCCTATGCCAAGTGGTTCGTCGGTGGCAAGTGCAATGTGGCTTATAACTCTGTAGACAGGCATGCCATGGGCGCGAAAAAGGACAAGGTCGCCTATGTCTTCGTTCCTGAGCCCACAGATCAGCCCACCAGGAAGATCACTTATGCAGAGCTCTACAAGGAGGTCAACAAGTTCGCCAATGGCCTGAAGAGCATTGGTGTAGGAAAGGGTGACCGGGTTATGCTGTATATGCCTATGATCCCCGAGCTGCCCATAGCAATGCTTGCCATCGCCAAGATCGGCGCCATTCACTGCATCGTTTTCTCAGGATTTTCCTCCGGCGGCCTTAACAGCAGGATACTGGACGCCGAGGCCAAGGTGGTCGTTACAACTGATGGTTTGTACAGGCGCGGCAAGCCTCTGCCCCTCAAGCCCAATGTTGACGAGGCAACAGCCAATACCCCAAGCGTGCAAAAGATAGTAGTGGTCAAGAGGACTGGCATCGAGGTCCCCATGAAGCAGGGCAAAGATGTCTACTGGCACGACCTGGTGGCCGGAAAGTCTGAAGAGTGCGAGTGCGAGAAGATGGACTCCGAAGACAGGCTCTTCATTCTTTACACATCCGGAACGACCGGCAAGCCAAAGGGCATCGAGCATGTGCATGGCGGATACTGCGTCGGCCCGGCTC
>CABMDX010000346.1 GCA_902385025.1 uncultured archaeon
AACAATTGTATAGACAATTGACGAGGCGTTGGAGCCTTCTTTGCAGCTTAAATTCACGACATTAGTTCTCGCAGTTCCAGGAACCGCACAGGCTTTAACCTTTTTCACAATCCGTATCTTGCCAGACACTCCGACGCCCAGGTCCCCCAGAGTCCATTGGTTATTCGTACCCGCGTCCGAGACAGGGTCCGAGGACTGGAATATCTGATTGGCATCATACTTTTCCCGCAGCACGACGTCGTGGGCATCAGCACCACCTACATTTTGATAGACTATCGTATAGTTCAAGAAGTCGTCAGGCTTTACGGAGTCCGATTCTGGGCTTTTGCTCACCTCCAGTTGCGGGAGCGATCTGAATATCTCCAGGGAATAGGAATCGGAGCTTGAAACCTCTATTCCGTCTTTTGTTTGTGCTGTTACCACTACCAGGTTTTTGAGAAAGAATCTCTCCTCATAGGGCTTGTATCCGGGAACAACTTTGTATTCCGTGCTGAGGATAATTCCCATGGGATCTATTAAAAGGACCAGAGAGTCGCCTGTTTTATAATTCACTACTAAAATGCTCCTGTATCCCTCGGATGGCTTATCGTATTCTATCTTGAGGTACTCATTCTTCCCCCACGGAGGAGTGGAGAGCTCTTCGGAGATTATCTTACCTGATTGGCTGTAATGAGTGATCAGCATCGCTTCTGCAAGGGTATCGATATAAATGGTCCTGTTCAGACTTCCATTCTGGAACAATACCTGGCAGAAGCTTTCACGAGTTATATTGTTACTATAATTATAATATGAATAGCTGGCGTTGGCCTCTGTCCTGTAGGTAGTGGTCAAGAGAGCTACTTTGGTGTCAAAACGCTTGCTTGAGGCTCTCAGGTTGGCCATAACGATCTCCAGTCTGGACTTCCTCTCCATCATCTTTCTTATGAGACCGGACGTTTCAGACCTCTTCTCGCTCGCCATAGTGTGCAGCATGGCGTAATCAGATTGATCGGGAACTGTATATCGGCATTCGTAAATCCAGGATTCCCCGGGGTCAAGGATCTGATTGCCATCATCGCCTCTCGCTTAAACCGGCTTGCTCTCCGGCCCCCAGTTTTGTGTGTCTGCGAGAACGACATTGATCAGGGGCATATTTCCGTTGTTTGTCACATTGTAGGTGTATGTTATCGAATCGCCTATTCTGACCGGGGCATTGAATATGCAGTCCTTTTTTATGACAATACTGGGCTTCGGCTGCGAATTCAGCAGAATTTCGATGCTGTTTTTTGCCGGGCAGCCACCAGACGGGCTGACGATGTTCAGCGATATGACTACAGTCTTCGGGGAGTCAACGACAGGAGCAGTCCAGCTAAAGGACCTTCCCTCTGCGCTGGAAGGGCTTCCGTCCGATGCATTCCACTGGTAGATCAGCTCCTCTCCTGGCGCTTCTGGAGCCTTGAAAATATAGCTCGCCCCGGAAAGGCCCTCCCTTTCGCTTACGCCTGACCCAAGAGCTATGAAAAAGAAAACCAGGATCACGGCTATAGCTGCCGCTGGAGTTTGCCGCTTTCCCCCGAAGGCATATAATGGAATGCAAATTCGCAATTCTGACCAGTTCCGGTTCAATTTAGATCATCATTGTAATAGTTGCCACGGGCATTTCCTGGACATTGACGATCATGTTGCAGTTGCCCAATTCTCTTGTGCCATCCTTGTTCATGACAATGGCCTGCAGGTCGTGCTGGCCAGGTCCATAGTCCTGCCAGTTGATATCTATGCTTACGCCGCCCTCAGATACACTTCCAATCGCATCCGAACCATTTATCTTCCATTGACAGGCAAGAGGAAGAGAGCCATCCAGGCTTACTCTGTATGTTTCTATTCTGTCCAGACATGCGCTATTCTCGCCAGCAATCAGGCATGAGCAGCTCTGGACCTGCAGCTCTTGACTTGCAGATGCCGTCCTGCCGGATTGATCGGTGACCTGCAGCAAAGCCGTGTAATTTCCCGGATTCTTATAGATGTGAGAGGGATTTTTCTCATGGCTTTTAGATCTATCTCCAAAGTCCCAATTGTAAGCGTAGGGCCCAAATCCACCCGTGCTGCCATCCAGGAATGACACGCCGCCGCTGCGGCAGCCTGTACCGCTAAAACTAAAGCGGGCGACCAGAGGTGTCTCCACGACGTACTCCGTTCCATCGCCGCCATAGCACTTGGTATTGCGGTTGCTGCATTTTCGATTGGCATTGCTGCACGTTGTTTTGCTGGCGGTCTCCCAGCTTAGTACAAGCCTTGAGAGATAAACTTTGTCACCATAGCTCCAGGTCAGAGAATAGATGGGATAGGCAGTGGTGGCCTTGGGCTCGATGCTGTCCAGGACGCATAGCCCATCATCGTAAAAGGAACGGCTGAGTGTGCCGTTGATATACATATCCGCGAGCAGGATGACCGCATGCCGAGGGGAATTGGCGTTGTTGTGAAACTCTGCCCATAAGTAGCAGGGCACCTTTTCTCCAGGCGCTCCAGAGGATATGTCGCTCCCCCTGCCGTCGCCCAGCCATAGATGAGATACGGTTACATCATTTGCCTCGCACTGGAACTTGCAGTCGGGCCAGCTTGCAGAGACTGCTGTTTGCATGAGCTGGGCTGAGAAGATCAAAAAGAAGAAACAGGCCATTACCAGAGCCACGCCGCTGCTACCATGAGGATCTTTCATATCATCAGCAAATTTTCGCCGTATTTTGATTTCCATGATATTTATATTTACCGTTTGAATTTGTAATTAATGTCCTTAATTTCTATTCAGAACAGAAATAATAAAGGATATTTGAAAAAGATGATGATTTGCGCCCGGGGCTTGATCCCCAGACGCTAAATCATGCAATATCGTCCAATCTCTTCTATTCAGCCTCCTGCATGGATATATCCGCGGAAGGCTCAGGGATGACCTTGATGCTCATGCTGCACTGCTTGCTGGACCAGACCTTATCGAGCAAGGTCCTGGTCACGTTCAGGCCTAAAGTATGAGTTCCAAGCTCGTATCCCTCTCCGCTGATATCTATGCTCTTGCCAGAGCCAATCGATTTGCTGTCCATGGACCATTCATAGCTCTGAGTGAACTGCGCGTCTTCGCTGCCGGTGTAGCTGTAGGTCTCAACCTTGTTCCGGCACAAGGCTGTGGGACCATCCATTCCGCAGCTTGCCTCAGAACAGCCCGGAGAGTTCTTGTTGGCTTCAGCGACCTTGTTGTCAAGGTGCCATACCAGAGAATGTCCAGGGGAATCTACTGCCACGACCGCGGTCTGGCTTCCAGGCTCAAATGTCGTGGGCTGCCCAGCAGCGTCTGGTGGCGGCGTGAACTTGTTGTTGTTTCCGACTGCTATTGTGACTGCCTGGCTGTTGGGGTTGCTGTAGCCATAGAATGCGGTGAATGAGCCGTCTTCGTTCGCGTGCACGCAGTTTAAGACTGGCAGGATGGCATCTCTGTAGACTCCAGCGGTCACTGTTGCGGTATTTGACTGAACCGGCTGACCGACGGAGGTTCCTGATGATGTGGCGATGTTCTTGATGGATCCCTTCAGATCCTCGCCCAGATCCTCCTGTGTAACTGTATGCGTCAGCGTTCCTGTTGCCGACTCACCCGGTGCCAGGGTATCTATGTCCAGCGTGACCTGACCCAATTTGTCATCGGTGACGACGATTCCACTAACCGTGGTGGTACCGGTGTTAGTAACCCTATAGGTGTAGACGATGTCATCGCCAAGTTTTGCTCCGCCGCCTGAGACCCAGAGTGCTGATGTCGATGTCGCCTCTTTGGTCAGGCTGAGGGAAGCGGTATAGGTCAGGGCAACCGATGCCTTTGCTGTGGCAGTGAGTGCATTGTTCTGGCTGTCAGTGCCCGTAGCGGTCACGTTGTTGGTCAGGGGTCCAGGCAGCTCGCCCTCGACAACCGTATGAGTTGCCGTGCCGGTGGCGCTCGCCCCTGGTGCTATGGTATTGGTGTCCAGGGTGATAGTGCCGAGCTTGTCATCGACCAGTGACAGAGCATTGATGGTGACGGAGCCAGAGTTCTTTACAGTGTAGCTGTAGGTTACGGTCGCACCTACTGCAGCGGTATTCGTCGATGGCGTCTTGGTGACCTCCATCTTGCTCGTGTAGGTCAATGCCACTGATGCCGTGCCTGTGCTTGTGACTGGCTGGCCCTGGCTGTCCGTGCCCGTGACGGTGACGATATTTGTGAGCGGGCTTGGCAGGTCTGCCTCGGTCACGACATGATCGATGGATGTGGTTATGCTCTTGCCTGCTGCAATTGATGTCTCTGCAAGCGTTATGGTTCCGAGCTTGTCATCCGTCAGAGTCAGGCCGTTGATGGTGACGGTTCCTATGTTATTGATTGTGATCCTGTAGGTTATCGTGTCACCGACTGCGGCAGAACTCTTGGACGGCACCTTCAAGACCTCCAGAGCTGCGGTGTAGGTCAGGGTCACAGTGGCCGTGGCGGTTCCCGTCATGGGCTGGCCCTGGCTGTCCGTGGCTGTGACCGTTACGACGTTTGTCAGAGGTCCGGGCAGATCGGATTCAACCACTACATGCGTTGCCGTGGCAGTCAGCGTCTCTCCTGCAGCCAGAGTCTTCTTTGCCGTGGTTATGGTTCCGAGCCTGTCATCGGTCAGGGTCAGGCCGTTGATGGTGACCGTTCCCGTGTTCCTTACGGTATAGGTGTAGGTCAGGGTGTCTCCTACCTTGGCCGTTGCGGAAGATACGGCCTTGGTTACCTCCATGGAGGCGGTATAGGTCAGGGTCACGCTGGCCGTGGCGGTGTTGGTAACGCTCTTTCCGACTGAATCCGAGGCTGTTGCCGTGGCGATGTTGGTTAATGGTCCAGGCAGATCGGATTCAAGGACAGTGTATGTAGCCGAACCGTTTGCCATTTCGCCTGGCGCAAGCGTATTTTTATCGAGCGTTATGCCCTTTAGCTTGTCATCGACGAGTTTCAAGCCCGTGAGGCTGACGGTTCCCGTGTTTCTTACGGTATAGCTGTAAGTAAGGGTATCTCCTACCCTGGCCGATGTGGCCGACGGGGTCTTGGTCACAGCCAGACTGGCGGTATAGGTGAGGTCCACCGAGGCACTTGCCCGGGAGGTAACCGCTTTGCCCTGGCTGTCTGTGGCCGAAGCCGTGGCGACGTTGACGAGAGGCCCGGGCAGATCCGATTCGACCACTACATGTGTTGCCGATCCGGTTGCCGTCTCCCCTGGAGCCAGTGTGGCTACGTTCAGGGCGATGGTTCCGAGCTTGTCATCGGTCAGAGTCAGGCCGTTGACGGTTACATTTCCTGTGTTGCTGACCGCAAACTGATAGGTTATTGTCTCTCCTACTGCGGCAGTTGTGGAGGATGGCGTTTTGGTCACAGCGAGCGCCGCGGTATAGGTGAGCTTCACCGTGGCCGTTGCCGTAGCCGTAAGTGCGCCGCCCTGACTGTCCGTGGCCGTTGCCGTGGCAATATTTGTCAGCGGTCCTGGCAAATCAGCCTCAACGACTGTGTGCGTGGCGGTTCCGTTTGCGCTCTCGCCAGGCAGCAGAGTTGTCTTCTCCAGAGCAATTGTGCCGAGCTTGTGATCGACCAGTGCCAGAGTATTGATGGTGACAGATCCCGTATTCTTCACGCTGAATTCATAGGTTACCGTCTGTCCTACATTGGCAGTGCTGGCAGATGTGGTCTTCGTTACAGCCATCGATGATGTATAGGTCAAGGTTATTGCGGCCGCAGCCTGCGCTGTGACAGCCTGGCCCTGGCTATCTATAGCCGTGGCTGTAGCGATATTCGTCAGGGGTCCCGGCAGATCCGTCTCAGCAATCGTATGAGTAGCCGATCCCGTGGCGGTGTCTCCCGGTGCCAGAGTGCTCTTGTCGAGCGTGATCGTTCCAAGTTTATCATCCGTCAGGGCCAGGCTGTTGACGGTTACAGTCCCGTTGTTCTTTACAGTGAACCTATAGGTTACTGTATCTCCTACCTTGGCAGTCGTCGAGGAAGGCGTCTTGGTCACGGCAAGGGCTGCGGTGTAGCTCAAGGCCACTGTGGCCGTCGCCGTGTTGGTAACAGTTTGACCCATAACGTCTTTGCCCTGGATTGTGGCCACGTTGACCAGTGGTCCAGGCAGTTCGCTCTCCAGTATGACGTGGGTAACTGAAGCTGTAGCCGTATCTCCAGGAGCGATAGTGCTCTTGTCGGTCTTGATCGTGCCGAGCTTATCATCGGTCAGATTCAATCCCGTTATCGAAACGTTACCGGTGTTCGTCACGGTATACCTGTAAGTTACCGTATCTCCCACATTTGCCGCTGTGGATGAAGGCACCTTTGTCAGGCTGAGGGCCGCATTATAGGTCAGAGCCACAGTCGCATTGGCGGTGGCGGACACGGCCTTATTGGTCAGATCCTCCGTGCCGGTAAGAGTTACCGTGTTATTCAGAGGCCCGGGCAGATCGCTCTCTTTTATGGTGTATGTCGCGCTGGCGCTTGCTGTTGCATCAGGCATGAGTGTCGTCGTGGCGAGATTGATCGTTCCGAGTTTGTTATCCTTCAGGGCCAGTGATTTGATGCCAATCGTTCCTGTGTTGCGGATTGTATAGGTATAAGTGACGGTTTCACCAACAGCCGCGCTGGGAAATGAAGGCACCTTTGTCAATTCAATGCCCGTAGTGTAGGTAATATTCGTTCTGTAGGTACAGGTTATGGTGCGGAATGGATTGGTTGAGCCAGGGGCTACATCTGAGTAGTCCTTGACGAGTGTCAAGCCCACGGTATGATTGACGGGGCTGTATTGAGACCAATCAATATCCACATTGGGCCCAGTGGCTCCATCTATCGTCTTTCCGTCTACGTTCCAGGCATATGTCAGAGTGCCTGTCGTTCCACCAACATAACTGTAGGTGGCAACATCATAGGGGCCTGCCTGAGCCGGTCCGCCTATGCCGCAGACTGGAAGAGAATAGACATTGATATCGGTGCTCGTTTGGTTGACACAACCTCCTTCCGTCGTTCTTATGAAGAGCGAGATTGTGACCGTCTTGGAGCCCTCCTCCTGAGTTACCTGAGGCGCAAGGAATGTAAACTTCTGACTCGTCCCTGCTCCTATTGTTGAACCGCCTTCCACTGCGGTCCATTGATACAGATAATCTCCAGAGGGAGCTTGAAGGGTCACGCTCTGCCCAGAGGTTACTAGCTGGCTTATGGTAAGAGCCGGCGATACAACGCCAAGCGCCGTTCCTACCAGAAGGCAGATCATCATTGAGAATACTGAAAAAGCAATCGCTTTATTGCGATATGACATACTTACCACCTTCCATACTCCACTGCTCGATTCATTTCAGTTGTCAGGACCATTGAATCGCTCTTCTATCCAACACATCATGCCTTGACTATCAGGCGATAAATCCTACGGTTTTCGCACAGATAATGCACTTGCTATACCGAGTTGCATAACGGGCCGCCACTAATCGGCAGTTTAATTGACGGATGTCAAACATGCCCGCTACTCAAGGCGTTTCGGCCAAATGCATATTCACACTTGTGAAGCGATTCCGCTTTTCATACAGGTTCTGACAAACCAATTGATCTGTCTTTGACCGAATGTATTTGAATATTTCTCCCTCATTATCCAAGAGATCGTAGGCCACAAACATAAATTCGGCATTTGTGAATTCGTTTTTTCAATGATATGGAGAAATACGCCAGAGTTCCTTCTTATTATTCAATTTGCGTATCCCAAATACTAGCTTTATATTTTCAGACAATAAAAATTAGTGATGGCTATTTTGTTTGGCAATATGGGGCGATCTTGCAGACCATGCGCGACAGATGTTCCCAGGCCAACCACAAGTATTATTAGTAGGAGGCGCACAAACAATTCAAAAAGATTGGGATAATATCGCACTTGATGGAACCTTTGATTAAAATAAACCCTTAGGTGGCTTGAAAATGGGCTTGAAAAAAATATTGCTATTTATGGGACTGGCATGCCTTTTGGCACAGCTTTTCTTTTCGGGTGCCGCTGCAAAAGACGGTTCTGCTACATTGAATTTGATCATACGCATGGAAGAGTCATCTCTCGCAGGCGGCAAGAACCAAGCGGAAAAACAGAACCAGGAGATGAATTCTACCATTAATCTCCTCAATGCAGTGGATTCAAAGAACCTGGATGTCACTATTTCAGTTACAGGAGATATGGCCTATAAGCTGTATCCACTCTATGTCACAATGCTCGGTTCAAAAAAGAACCACGAGCTGATCATGAGTGGTATGAAAAGCGGAGAAGAGCTGGCATCCTTCGAGGACCAGGATTCCAGGATGAGAAAGACCAAGAGATACGTTGAGGACGACTACATCTGTGGAGGGACGCAGATCAAGGTGGCAGGCTACCTCCCGGCTGAAAACTCCTTTAATGATAGCACCTATAAGATCATAGATGACCTGGGGTTATCTTACATGGTGGATGACTCTGGCCTTGCCCAGAGCCAGGACAAAGCCTGGCCCTATCTCATGGATGGGCACTCGTTCTATGTGGTCCCTGCAAGCGCAGGCCCGAATTTCAGGATGTGGGATGTGTTGGCCAATAGCGCGGGCTTAAACGGCACGGATTGGTACGATCTTCTCGTCAGCACGTTTGATGAAAGCTCGGCCAAAGGCGATCCAATGGTCGCGGTTTTCACCAACACGGTCTCCGGATCTGGCGAATACCTGGATGCGTATAAGAAGTTCGTGGAATATGCAGTATCCAAGGGTGCCAGCTTCGTCACCACCGGGCAATTGGTAGATACTGCAAAAAGTAAATAAAACAGTAATCGGCAAAATCGCCGAAAACGAAAAATATCATTTTTTTATAGATTTATTTTTATTCCAAAGAGCTTTTCAAATTTTTCGAATTTTGCCCGGGCCCTGTAGAGGTTTTGTCTGGTGTAAGGCTGGCCCTGCTGGTAGGCATGCATATCTCTGACCTCGGCCGGCGTGAAGACGACATCAAGCTTTTCGCGTGGAATTGAACTGATGCTCTCCCTATCCTCACCGACCTCAATATCCAGATCGCCCAGCCAGTTCCAGTCGATATCGTAGTGCATCAGGGCTAAATGATTATTCTTGCAGCATGCATAGACCAGCCATCCGGATGGCACGCTATAATATGCCAAGCTCTCCAGGTCATTGTCACAACCGCTGCATAAACCCACTGCATTTCTCTGGCGGGAGACCGGCTCCAGCCGCTTCCCTTCAAAATGCAGTATGCAGCCCTTCTCCACCAGCATATTCATTTATTTTGATTCCAGCACATCCGCCATGCTATAGATTCCAGGACTCCTGCCCTTCACCCACTGTGCCGCCCGCACTGCACCGCTTGCGAAGGCGGTCCGGCTATGGGCCTGGTGCTTGATCTCCAGACGCTCTCCGGTCCCTGCCAGGAGCACTATATGATCTCCCACGATATCTCCGCCTCGCACGGCATGCACTCCGATCTCTTTGCCGCGCGGAGCGAGCCCCTCCCTGCCAAACACTACATCCTTCTCTCCCAGGGCCTTCTTTATCACCTCTACGGTGGCCAGGGCCGTGCCGCTGGGGGCATCTTTCTTCTGGTTATGATGGGCCTCAATGATCTCGATATCGTAGTCCTTCAAGCTTGCAGCTTCCTGCACTACCAGCTTCCAGAATACGTTTATCCCCATGCTGAAATTGGGCGAAATCACTGCTGCTACATGGCCCTCTATGGCCGATCTCATGCGGGTTTGCTGATCGGCAGAAAAGCCCGTGGTTCCTACCACCAGATCAATTCCCAGAGCCGCGGCCAGGCATACATTCTCTACAGCGGCCTTGGCAATGGTGAAGTCTATAAGCACATCGGGTTTGATCTCCTTAAGAGTATCCCCAAGAAGCCTTGCGTCCGTAACTGGGATGCCTCCCAGAAGAGGCTTTCCCGCACCAGTCACGTCGAAGCCTGCCACGAGCTGAACGTCTTTTGCTCTGGCAGCTTCCTGGATGATCAGAGTGCCCATGCGTCCCAGGGCACCAGTTACTGCGATGCGGGTCATGCTCTCTCGCCCAGCCTCTCCAAAATGTTCTTCAGAATCATCTCTTTCTCGGGTGCCATAGGAGCCAGAGGCAGTCGCAGAGGGCCGGCTGCAAGGCCCAGGTATTTATGGGCGGTCTTCACGGGTATCGGATTGGTCTCCAGGAACATGGCCCGGGTCAGGGGCGCAAGCTCATAATGCAGAGATCTTGCGGTCTCCAGGTTTCCCTTTGCGAAGGCCTCCACCATGGCCACCGTTTTCCTGGGAGCCACATTTGCCAGTACTGAGACTACACCCTGGCCACCCAGGGACATAACGGGCAATATCAGATCATCGTCTCCTGAGAGAACGGAAAAGCCCGTCTCTCGTGTCTGCTCAATGATTTGAGAGACCTGAAGGAGGCTTCCACTTGCCTCTTTTATGGCAACGATGTTCTTTATCTGAGACAATTTTGCGACCAATTCCGGCTTAAGGTCTATTCCGGTTCTCTTGGGAACATTGTAAAGTATGATGGGGATATCGCACTTCTCGGCTATGGTCTTGAAGTGCTCGAACATGCCTCGATCGTTGGGCTTATTGTAGTAAGGCGTGATCAGTAGGGCAGCATCAGCACCTGCATTTGCAGCGTGGCGTGTCAGCTCTATGGCCTCACGGGTATTATTTGAGCCAGTACCTGCAATGACCGGCACCTTGGAGCAATCCACGGCAATCTCCACAACCTTTTTATGCTCCTCGAAGGTGAGCGTGGCCGACTCGCCCGTAGTTCCGCAGGGAACGATGCCTGCAATGCCGGTTTTATTCAGGTACTCAATGTTCTTTCTCAGTCCCTCCTCATCCAGGCTGGTATCTTCTTTGAATGGCGTGATTATAGCAGGAAACACGCCCCTAAACATCAACCTCGACCTCTCCCCGACGAGTGCTTCTCTGCCTCATCACATTGGATATGTAGCCAGCCACGCGGTTGCGAATTGTCTTATTCTTGATGTCCGTGTACTCAGATACCTTTAGCTTATTTTGTTCAAAATCAGGGCTAAATGAGCTCTCGTAGGTCCTAAGCAGATCCATTGCGAAATTCTTGATATAACTAGGTTTTACGCTTCCCATAATCAACACTCCAGATAGGGCAATCCTTTGTGCTTGCTTGCGCCACCAATTTATAACTTCCCGTCCCGATGGGAGTTCGACTTCTACGCTGCCCGGCATTCTTGGGACATAAAATGAATACTTTGGTTTTCTCGAATTGTGCTCAATGACTGGTCAGCCGTCTTTGCTTATCGCATAATGCCCTCAGCCGCTTTGCCTCTTCTCTCAAGAGAGATGTCTGGTTGACCGGACCGACTCCATGTCCGACATTCATGCTCCCGCGAAGGGCCTCCCTTGCAAAGTCCTTGGCCTTCTTTGCCGAATCTTTCAATGAATTGCCAAGTGCCAGGTATGAGGTCAATGCTGCCGAAAAGGTGCATCCTACACCATGGTTTCCTCCGGCCACCCGATCCCCGGGCAGATAACTGACATCTTCCCCTTCCATCAGTAGATCGGTGCAATCCAGGTGTCCGCCTTTGATGATGACCGCACCAGGCCCCATCTCCATGATTTTATAAGCCGCCTGCTTCATGCCAGCGATATCGCGAACAGGAATTTCGGTCAAAGCCTCGGCCTCGAAGATATTGGGAGTCACAACTCTGGCCAGGGGCATCAGTTGCTCTTTTACGGCCTGCACCGCATCGGGTCTGAGCAGCCTGCCGCCTGCCTCAGCCTCGATAACCGGGTCCAGGACGAGCGGAATCCCGGTCTCTTGAAGATGCCGGGAAACCACTGCCACAATATCGGCTGAGTGTAGCATGCCTGTCTTGGCGGTGGCTATGGAAAAATCGTCTGTTATCGATCTGAGCTGGGCATAGACGACTTCTGGCCCCAGGCCAAAGACCCTCTGAACCCCGAGGGTATTTTGGGCTGTTATGGCCGTGATGGCAGAGGTGCCATGCAGCCCCAGAGCCGAAAAGGTCTTGATATCGGCCTGAATTCCGGCTCCTCCTCCGGAGTCGGAGCCTCCGATGGTGAGAACGACCCCTGCCATGCTCAAATCCTGCGACTGGACTATTAGGAGAGCCTCTTCTCCGCGGCTGCTGCCAGCTCTAGAGGAAGCTTGTACTTCTGGGCAACCTTCAGGGCTTTGCGATAGAGCCCTGCCTGCATATGCTGCTCATAGGCCTTCGTGGCCGCATCATCGAGCATCTTCACAGGAAGTGCAAAATTGACTGCTATCTCCGCCGCGTTCTTATAGAGGCCGAAGCTCATGCTCTTATGGTAGGCCTGAAGTGCCGCTTCCCTGACCAAATCCTCGGGCAGGCCGAGCTCCTTGGCGTAGTCTGCAGCCGCCAGATATTGCCCGCTATCGATTTTTCTGTTGAAGGATCTCTCTGCCGCCTCCAGGCGAAGGTCTAGTGGAAGGTCATACTGCTTGGCCAGTTCAGCGGCCAGGGAATAGTCCCCCTTTTTCATAACGGAATCGTATGCTGTGCGGACGGCACCTTGAATCATATCATTGGAAAGGCCGAATTCGGCCTTTATCTTGGCTGCTTCTTTATAGGCCCCCAGATTCATTTTTATGGTGAACTGCCGCACACCTTCCATCAATTTGCTTTCAGGCATAGCATCCTCCGTTTAATACCTTTGATTAATATTATCGCTATTATGACTACTTATCGATTGGGATGTTGATATAGTTTCAATGCAGCCCATATTAATCCTCGACTTTATTATCTCTGAGGTTGGTTATGAATGCATACTGAGTTGTAGTAGGGAGCTTTCTGCGCAGCTCTCTCACCTCAGGGAGGTAGATTATGATCTGCTTTTCATGCACTCGATCTTTGCCCAGTATTTTGCTCACCATCTCCACCTCGACCTCGCCCTGCACTCTGGCAGCGCCATTGCCAAAATCAGGTGACATCTCGATGAGCAGGGGAAGCCGGAGGCGGCTCCACAGGAACCTGGGCAGGGACTGGGAGATCAGCCCAAGCTCCTGCTTATCCATGACGAAAAAAGTGTTATCCTTTCCTCTGATGCCGGGCCTTTCCATGGCCAGCAGATCCACCAGATTCAGCCGCTTGCTGGGAAGATGCTGGTTCATGCTCTGAATGGTCTTGACCAATACGTTCTTGTTCATCGCCTGCCGATCGCCTGAAAATGCCATCAATACCCAATCATCGTTTTTAATCTTAAAGGTAACCGTTATCGATGTCTGAAAAGGTATGCTGCACACTGCTCTTTTTCAGGTTCAGGCATCTCTCTGCCGCCTGGGTTACATTCTCCCGCAGCTCTTCCGGTGCATAAATTCCGTAGCGCCAGCTCGCCCTTTGGGCCCTCTCCAGAATGCTGACGAGGGGTGAGACCTCTCTGAGCAGCCTGACCTCTTCCCCGACCAGCGCCGGGAAGCTGCCCTCTGCAGTTGTGGGCAGCGGAGGGTTATCCACCAGAATATAATCCGGGTCCACCCCCGCCTCTGCGGCTACTTCTTGAGCAATTATCGTTTCACTGATCTTCGGGAGCGTGGGGTCCATTCCCTCCAGGCCGATGTAGACTGCTCGCTTGAAGAGCTTGCGAGACCTGATTCTACTTGCCATCTCCGCCGGATAGCCGCGAGCATCTTCAAGCGCTGTAAAGAGCTGGATGTCATCCATGCCCTTGATGACAGCGGCGCAGGCCCCATCCTCAATCATGCGCCGAATGCCTGCGCATATCATGCTCTCAGATATGCGGCAGACATGATGGTAGTAAACGGACGGATGCATGAGCAGCCTGGAGATAAGAAGAGATGTCGCCGCCTGCACGCCACCCGCTTCCACCACCAGCTTTCCCTGATGAAGTTTCATCTTCTGCAAGAGCCTCAGCCGATCGATCACCCCATAGGCCACTCCCGTATAGTGCGCATCTCGAATGAGATAGTCCATACGATCCACATCGATCTCCCCGCTCACGATCTGCCCCAGGCCGTATCCGTTTATCGCAGCCTGGATGTCGGCGGCCTTCAGGCCATAATCACTCAAAACATCCCTCAGCTCTCCTTTTTTCAGCAGATCTACGATGCTCTCGTGCTCCGACCTGATGTATGGCAGAAGTGCAGACTCTGAAGCGTGGGAGAGAGGGCCATGGCCCATGTCATGAAGCAAGGCCGCAGCGCATACCATAGTCCCTTCCTCCTCCTCCAGACCGAGGTGGCGAGTGAGCAAAGATGCCAGGTGATAGGTTCCCAGGCTATGCTCGAACCTGGTATGGTTGGCGCCGGGATAGACCAGATTTGCGAGACCAAGCTGCTTTATCCAGCGCAGGCGCTGCATCTGGGGAGTATTCGCCAGGCTTTCAGCCAGCCCTTCCAGCTTTACGTATCCGTGTACTGGATCTCGGATCTCAGTCATCTACGTTTGGTTTCTCTATATTCATATAACCTTAACTCTGCTTTTTGAGGAATAAATTGATCTCCGATTTTTCGTCTAGCTTTTCTAATCAAACTCCGCAAAGTTTATTGAAGACAGGGTCAATGCTGTGCTATAATCATATACAAGATCCGTGTTCGTTTCGGATAAGGCCTTGGATAAGCCCTTATGTGCGATCTAGCTTGCCGATATACTCCTACATCTTTCTTCGTTTTTTAGGTTGCTTCTCCCGGTATGTTGTTGAATGATAGACCTAATGATTGTTTCCTATTTTTGACTTTAATTCCGTTCTGACCTTGTTTTCTTTGCTCAGTGAGCCATTCTCTTGCCCATTCGTCCATGTATGGCATATTATAAACCTTAACTCCGCGAATATGGGGAATAGAAGGAGCTCCTCATAGATGATTTAGCCTATTGGTTCATATTTCCTCGAAAGCTTAATAAACCACTATTCCCTA
>CABMDX010000347.1 GCA_902385025.1 uncultured archaeon
CAGGGATTTTGTGCGTTGTCTCAGATCTTGGCCTTGGAACTCTGGCGCTGCGAGACATTGCAAGGGACAGGTCTGTGGCAAAAAAGTATATGGGAAATATCATTGCCATCAAACTTATCCTGGCCGTCATTACCTTTGGATTTATTGGACTTATAATCAATCTCATGCATGAGGCGCCCCAGACGGTAAATGTTGTCTATTTGATTACATTATATGTCGTGGTTGGGAGTCTTGTTGGCACATTCAACTCTCTATTCCAGGCTTTTCAAAGAATGGAATACGTCTCCATAGGACGCATATTATCCGCGATTCTGATGCTGGTCCTCTCAGTGATTGCGCTGCAAAGGGGTGCCGGTGTTGTTGCTTTTGCTTTTATTTATTTCCTTGTAAATCTGATTATTCTAATCTATTCCATGCTCATCTCTGCCTGGTTCTTCCTGAAACCTGGCCTGGATATCGACTGGGCCTTCTGGAGATCTTCTATCCAGGAAGCTCTGCCCTTCTGCATAACTTCTTTGTCCATTGTCGTATATTATCATATTGATAAAGTTATGCTTTCGCTTATGGTAGATAATACGAGCGTGGGCTATTATAACTCGGCATATAATCTGGTTATGTCCCTTCTATTCTTCTATTCTGCATTCTCAGCATCCGTTTTTCCTCTTATGTCTTATTTCTATCCGATCTCAAAGGAGGCTTTTATGCAGACATTTGAGAGATCGGTAAAGTACCTATGGATAGTTGCTCTGCCGATTGGCGTGGGAACCACGCTTCTGGCAGGAAAGATTGTGGAAATCATCTACGGCCCCAGCTTTGCGCCTGCCGTCATCGCCCTTCAGATATTGGTCTGGGCACATGTTATCATTTATATGAATGCTTATGCAAATATTTTAAACAATATAAATAAACAGTCCCTTGTGACCCGGCAAACCATCATATGCGCAATACTCAATATATCGTTGAACGTAATTCTCATTCCTCGGTACAGCTATATCGGGGCAAGCGTGGCCACAGTGCTGACTGAGCTCTCCGCTTTTCTTATTCTCAATCACTATGTCTCTAAGACCGAATTCGGATTCCCATGGAGAAAGTTCTCTGTGCTTTTTTTGAAGATACTGGTCTCATGCGCTGTGATGGCAATCGCTATCGAGTATCTAATTAACATTAATATAATATTACTGATACTCGTCGGAGCAGCAGTATATTTCGCTGTCATTTGCATCGAAAAGGGCTTGGATAGTGAGGACGTAGGCTTTGTAATTCAGTTGCTCGGAAATAGGAAATTAGTTAAGAGATGAAGCGAAGGGGCAATGGAGCTGGACAGGGGCTTGAATGGATAAGATAAATGTCTTGCAGGTCTGCAATCAACTGGGCAGGGGTGGAACGGAAAAGGCGATGCAGATCTTCTGCGAAAATCTCGATAAAACCCTATTCAATGTGTATGTCTGCGGGATCAAATTGGGAGGCGAACGGGGCAAGGCGCTTCTGGATGAGGGATATGAAGTCTACACCGCTGTTGATAGACAGGAGCTTATCAGCCTAATAATAAATAAAAAAATAGATATTGTTCATATCCATCGAGCTGGAAGCGAAGAGCCGTTTGCTGTGACCTGTGCAAGAGATGGTGGCGCCAGGGTGATTATTGAGACCAATGTCTTTGGATTGGTGGATGAGAGTGAATCCGGGAGGCTCTTTGATCATCATCTATTTGTGAGCAAAATGTGCGCCCTGCGCTACCTGAGGATAAAGGGGCTAACATGGGACGATTTTTTTAAAACCAGCAAGGTTCTTTATAATCCTGTGTCTCTGGCGCCACAGCCTCCGCGTGAGACGTTAAGAGACTTTAAATTGTCCCTGGGAATAGACGCCTCCGATCCGATTATCGGCAGGATTGGCCGGCCAGATATGAGCAAATGGGGTGATATTTGTCTGAAAATGATGCCCTTCCTGGTTAGGATGCAACCTGATATTAAATATGTTATCGTGGGCGCCCCGGAGATGATAAAAAGGACCGTGGATGCATCAGATCTCAGGGACAATTTTATTTTTCTTGACGACCTCTCTGAAGAGGACCTCAACATGTTTTATTGCGTGATGGATATCCTGGTCCACTCCTCCCGGATGGGGGAGTCCTTCGGATATACCATTGCCGAGGCCATGGCAAATGGAAGGCCAGTAGTCGTCAACTCTACGCCACTGGCAGATAATGCGCAAATTGAGCTAGTGGATAACTGCAGGACGGGTCTTGTCGCAAATTCACCCCAAGATTATGCCGAAGCTATTGGATATTTAATTAATAATAAAAATACATCAACTAAATTTGGCCAAAATGGATATGCCAAAATGTTGAGAGAATATGAAGCAAGGCGCACCACGCGCATCCTGGAAAAAATCTACATCAAGCTACTGCAATCCAAGGGCGCGAAGCTTGACCGTGAGGTTGTCAATAAGTATGATGCCATAAGCCTTTCGCCTTCTCTTGATGAGCTTGTATCATTTAATAAGGATTATAAAAAAAGGCTCACGGATGTGTATGGCAAATCGGGCATATTTTATAAATTAGAGCTTTTGGGCGAAAGATACCTATCATCCAGCCCTCGATTGATTAAAAAATGGGCCGTAGCGATTGATTCTGTCAGGGGATTCAAGTGGGTGGCCGGCAAATGAACTCAAAGGGGAAAAAAGTCTTTGTAACCTTTTATCCGGTATGCGAAGATGTGCATCTTACAAAAGATGTGGGAATGATCCCCTATATTTTGCACAGGGACTTCGGCTACGACTCCTATTTGATGTGTTACCGGAATGGAGACTATTCTCAATTGGAGACCGATGTTCCGGGGCTGAAGATTATTTTCCTCCAGCATAACGTACCTTTTCTGGAGAGGCTATCGGAGCGCTTTGGGAGCAAGTCATCTCTCTTTGGATCATTGCGACTTTTTAGCACGATAATCGATGCCGCCATATCTCTTAAGAAGCATGGGGCCGAGATCGATGCCTTGCAGGTATACCACCTTAATTTGGAGTCCATTCTAATGGGCCTGGTTTTCAGGATCATAAATCGAAAGGGGATTCTCTATATGAAGCTGGATCTTGATTCTTATTCGCTGGGCTTTTACAGAGATTATCCCGCCGGCATCATATCGGCCCTCTCTCCGAGGAGGTTGCTCTTTCTCCTGGCTTCATTCGACATCATTAGCGCAGAGACTATCGAGGTGTACAGTGCCCTGAAGAATACGTCCTCTTATTTTAGGAATAATAGAGATCGCATCTTTCTCATACCCAATGGAGTGGATGCTCAAAGGTTATCTCCTATGTTGCGGCCTTTTCGCTCCAAGGAAAATAAGATAATTCATGTTGGAAGAATGGGCTCTCGCCAGAAGGCCTCTGAACTGGTATTGGAAGCGTTCTCTGATATCAGCGCGGATTTTCCGGATTGGAAATTGACTCTTGTAGGACCAATGGATAGTTCTTTTTCGAGTCTCCTCGATGATTTGAAGATAAAGAATCCATTGGTATCCGAAAGAATATCATATCAGGGTTTCATCAAGCGAGATCTGCTTTATAAGTGTTATAGTGAGGCCAAGGTTATGATGGTCCCATCGCGCTATGAGAGCTTTGGACTGGTGGCGGTTGAGGCAGGCATCTTCGGGAATGTAATCCTGGGATCAGACATACCACCATTCCGGGAACTGACCGATAATGGTAGGCTGGGATATCTTTGCCCCGTGGATAGCATAGGATGCCTGACAAAAAGGTTGAGATATATCCTCTCGAATAGCGCCGAGCTGGAGACAAAATCTGGGCTGATCTCCGAGCATATAATGAAGAACTACAATTGGAGTGACATATGCGGGAAGCTGAACAGGCTTATCTTACTTTCATTGGGTGAGAATGGCACTGATCTTCGCAAAACATAGAAAACACATAGAAGCTCTTAAGCTCATGTAAGTGATTTCATGAATGCAAGTGTATCTATTATAATTCTCAACTGGAATGGTTGGAGGGATACCATAGAGTGCCTGGAATCATTAAGCCAAATATCTTATCTCAATTACAACATAGTCCTTTTGGACAACGGATCTCACGATTCTTCGCTGGAAGAGATCAAGGCCTATCTCGAGGGCCACAGGCCAGTCGAGTCGAAGTTCTTCGAATACACGTCCAAGAATAAGCCCATAG
>CABMDX010000348.1 GCA_902385025.1 uncultured archaeon
GGCCATGCCCGTGAGAGCCCGCCCGACATGAAACATTTCCTGCCAGACAGGAGCCATCACTCCCGGAAAGCCGAAGGTGAGCGCTCCCGGCCAGAAGATGGCGATACAGCAGCCCAAAATGACCAGTGCGCCGTTCTCGCTTTTTGGCAATTGATTCATTTCAAACCGGTTTTCTCTCTTTTACATGCCGCAGTTCCACAGCCACGCCCCGGCGGGACTCGACCATCTCCCAGCCGGACATTCTTGCCCTGCCAAGCCCAAAGGCGCGCTCTCCTTCAACAATTACCTCGTCGCCTGGCCGGATCTGTTCATCTGCATCCATCACTCCTGGCGCCAGGAGCGAGCCCTTGGGGACAAAGTCTCCGATGGTCACGATATACCTGCCGAGGGGCTCCAGCCGCTTTGCCCCCAAGAGCGACAGGGCCAGAGAGCCATTGGGCGTGTTCGCAGCCAGAGGCCTCTTATTCTCGTCTTGCAGCTCTCGCCCCCTCACCTGGACGCGTCCCTGCAGTAGGGCGCATCCTGCACCCTCGCCGAAGTAATAGTCTGCCTGGGCCTTGTAGCGCAGCAGCCGCAGATCCGGAAGGCGAAGAGCGCCGCGGCAGGCCTCCGATACGGCAGCCGAAAGCTTCTCCAGGGCAAGAGAATTGGTGCCTCCGCCGGTATAGGCTGCATCCAGGCCCGTGTCCCTTACGGCCTCCTCCAGCTCTCCATCCAGGTGGGCCACAATTCTTGCATATTTGTTCTTCTTCAAAAATGCCTCCAGACAGCTGCAGAGCCACGCTCTCTCCTCTCTATCCCAGCGACCGGTGACCGGAACGTCGTAGCTGGCTGCAGGATAGCACTCCTCCAGTTCCCTTGGCACGAGGGCCAGGGGTGAGGTCAGGATAAGCTCATGCAAATATCGACGGCTGGATCCTATGGCCTCGGCAAAGAGGCGGTGAGAGCGGGAGGTTGAATAGGGCTTTCTGGCGGAGCAGGGAAGCAGCAGGAGAACATCGCACACAGGAGCCGTATAGCGCTCCCGCACACGCTCGGCGAAGCGAGTGACCTCCACTCGCCCCAGTGATTCGGAGGTATTGGCGAAGAAAGTGCTGTGTCGATGCTCAGGCGTTCTCCGCTCAAGGTAGCTATGCTCCTGATCCAGCAGGCGCAGGCATGCGGTCTGATCAGGGGTCACGCGCACCTGCCGCTCTACATATTCGCGTATAGTCTCCGAGCGGATGGCATCTCTGACCACCAACAGCTCTTCCTCAAGCTTTTGGAGGTTATGGGAGACCAGCAGATTGACAGCCTCTGGCCCCGTCTTATCGCAGCCTTCCGCTAGCTTTCTGCAGTGTTCGCAGCGGCAGGGCAGCTCGGCCTTCTCGCTAAAGCTCCAGACCCCATCCCTGGTATGATAGCGTCCCAAAAGGCCGTCGGCCACAACGCGAGTTGTGTCCAGAAGATCGACTCCGAGATATACCAGAAGAGCCAGGTTGGCGGGAGAGGCCAGAGCGGGAGCAAAGAGCGCGGTGTCCGCCTGCGTCAGATTCCTGGCAGCTATGACCGAAGCAACCAGGTCTCTTGGATTTTTCAGGGTTCCGGCCTTTGCCAGCACATAGACATCTGCCTTCTCTGGCCTCTCTTTCAAGAAGGGACTTATGACGACGCCCTTGGGGCCATCGATTTCCACGGCAGGAAGCGATGATGGCGGCTAGCTATGAAGCGCGGCAGGAACCCAGGGCAAGATGGCCAGCCTCTTATTGCCCCTCAAAGCCTCTGCGGCATTTGCAGCAATCTGCCGGCTCGCAAAACTGTAGAGGCTGCCTGCCGAGATATAATCCTCTGCAGAAATGAGGGCGGGAGTGCTGATCTGCCTTTCCAGGAGAAGCTTTCCCATTCGTGCGGGGCCGTCGCGCCTTTGGACCTCGAAGAATTTGGTCATTATGTGCCACCAGCTTCTTCATGAATGCAGGCGCATGATAGTGAGCAGTTGTCGATCATCATAATAGCAGCAAAAGAAGGCTTGATCATATAAAATGGATGGGCGAGTTTATATCCAGAGCTCTTATGCTATCGGAAGTCGGTTAATGTATCTGAAAACAATATGAATAAATTTATAAAATGTAGAAAGACTTAGATACTTTGAGGGAGGGCATTGGCTCTGAGGGAGGTCTTGTCCTGAGGAGCTGGCTGCTGCTACTATTGGTTTCTGTTGCAATGGTAAATGCATCAGGGATTGCGTTGTCTGCTTCCAGCTATCAGCAGATCTCGGCTGAGGATATTGTGGAAAAGACCAACAGCAGTCCCGTCTTCTATGATTTTGTCGTCATCAACGGGGACCTCTGGCTCAACAATACTCAATTTTATCCGATCCATATCACCAATTCCATCATTCGCGGGAATGTATCCTGTGAAGGAGTCACATTCCTTGGAGACGTGGACTTCAGCGACACTGTATTTCAAAATAATGCCATATTCAACTCCACTAAATTCCAGGAAGCTGCAAATTTCAACAACAGCAGCTTCAATGGCATTTCGAGTTTCAATATGTCGAGCTTTGCCCATGGAGGCACCTTTGATTTTGCCAAATTTGCGGGCACGGCAGATTTTGCCAATGCCTGGTTCGATAAATTCGGAACATTTTATAATGCAACATTCTTCCAGGACGCTCTCTTCTATCTATCGGAATTCAACGGGGCCTATCTCAACTTCGGGTCCGCTCAGTTCGAAAAGAACCTCGATTTTTCAGGCAGCCGGTTCAATACATATTGCTTTTTTGAGGGGGCAAATATAGGCGAAACCGGGGACTTTCATACCTCGAAGTTCACCAATGGGGTGGATTTTGTGAATGCCACATTCCAGGGTTATGCCAATTTCGACAGGAGCCACTTCATCGAAAATTCTCTATTTTCCGGAATCAATTTCTGCAGCGTCGCAGATTTCCAGAACACCAAATTTGATGGCGCGACATTTTTCAATGGCACTCGATTTGGCAAAAGTGCGCTATTCGATAATGCTCAGTTTGAGGCGCCGTCTGATTTTAGCGGTGCGAAGTTCGAGAGCGACCTCTCCATGAACAGCACATCGATTCGAAAGATGGTGCTGGATGGATCGACTTTTGGCAAGAGCTCCAGGCTATTTCTGGCAAAGGCGGACATCAACCGGTTGATGGTTGAGTGGAGCCTGATAAAGGACATTCTCAGCTTCGATTCCTCTGCCTATCTGTCCCTTATCAAGAACTACAAGGATCTCGGACAGGGCAATGACGCCAACGACTGTTACTTCGAATATCGGCAATTGAGCCAGATGCACAAGCCATTCGGCCTATCCAAGGCGCTTGACGCTCTCGCCTGGCTCTCCTGCGGCTATGGAGTCCGTCCGCACTATGCGCTCTTTTGCGGGACCGTCATTATCATCATATTTTCCCTGATCTATTGGCTTGGAAGAGGAATCGAGGGCTTCAAGGACATGCATGGCCATCATCTCATCATCTCCTCGACTCTCTTCAGCATTCTGGCCTTTACCGCCAATGCCAAGGGTCTGCCATTCAGGGGGCATTACAGGTATCTGGGTATTGCCGAGGGCATAATCGGATGGCTGCTCATGGCTCTGTTCTTGGTCACCTTGGGAAAGCTGATGATAGGATAAAAAAATTTGGAAAAATAGATCTAAAAGGGTTATTATTCTCGCCTATTTTGGCTTGGGCTGGCGCCCCTTTACATTTTCAAAGGCGTTTGTGCTGCTGTTATCCTCGGTTGTGTTCATGAGCGTTTCGTTTGTGTATTCGCCTGTCTCATTGGCGGCGGACGCATTTTCCAGCGTCTCATTGCTGCTCGTGGCACTTTCATTTGACAGTGCAGCATTCTCTGCGATGGATAGACCAAAGCACAGAATTGACAGAGCGAAAAGGATTATTATAGATGCAGTGAATCTCTTCATTTTGCACTCCTCCATTTCGGCTTGTATGCCCTCTATTAATTTAAGTTTTGTGTTGAATTCGAAAGCGAGCTTTGCAGGCAGGCCGGGAATAGATTTTTGGCCTGCCTATATTTATATTATTTGGGTCGTTATACCCATATTAAATATAATTAAAAGAATTTAAACGATTCTTCCTAGCTGGCGTGGAGACGTAGGCTTCAGTTCTGGGGCTTCTTAGCGCAGCGGGTAAGTACGATGCAGCCTGTCCGGTGCGGGCCGGCCTTAAAAAAAGGGGCCTCGTTATTATTCGAGGTTCCAATACGGAGCAGAGAATGTACCGGTTACGTGATAATAGTACATACGGCCATTGGGATTTTTGATATCTTGGCTCATGATGTCTTTCCAAGTGTCGCTACCCTTGCACATCATGCGCAGATGCAGATTGGTCGCATCATCGGGTATGGCAAAACCGCAGGTGCTCCCGCGGGCCTGCTCCTCAGATTCGAGTTTTTTGTTTCCGCCCCAATAAAAGGAAATAATGTATTTGGCCACAAAGTCGCCCGAATTCTCGATGAAAACCTCGCTGGGACGCAGGAGTCGAACAAACCAGACATCAGGCAAGATGTTACAGGTTCCGTTGCTGCTGTCTATGATTTTAACATTCATGGTGTCTAAAGGATATCCGTCTGGCGAGATTGAACCACCTTGTTCAACCCAAGCATACAGATATTTGTTCCAGTCAGCTGAACCACAGTTAAATTTTGGGATACCATGGCCATTCATGCAAGGGTTGGGAGAGGTATAAAATCCGGTTTTATCGCCATGGGCGTGATCATGCCCGCAGAAAACGGCCGAAACGCTGAATTTTTGGCAAAGTTCCCAGAATTTTTTGGCATCCGAATCGGTCCAATTATTCATCATGTCATGAATATTGAGGATAATGGATTTCCCCTGTTTCCGGGCGAAGCGCAGATCTTTCTCCAACCACTCCCAGCACGGATGGATGTTGACGGCTATGCTCTTTCCCCGATCAGAACGAAAATTCGACCACGAATTCTGATACGCCGGATAGTTGTTTGCATTAACGTAATGAATATTGCCAATATCCCAGGAATAATCAAGGCTGCCGGTAATGGTTTTTTTAGTTGGGCTGCTATCTTCATTCACGTCAAAATTGACTCCTACTTTGGCAGCAACATTATGCACAGAACTGATTAGATATTCAACCATCCTGGTCGCACCTCTGTTTTCAAAGGTATCGTTGACATTTAGCTGGTAATCATGGTTTCCAAGGCCCGGAAAAACGAGGAAGGATTGGGATTCATAGAGTTCTTTATACTTATCCAACTGATCGTCATGCCCATAATTGGTGAGATCACCAACGACAATGATTCCACGACATCGATACTCGTTCGTCTTCTCCATCTCAGCGGCCGTCTCAAAGACCGACTTGGCATGCAGAACATTTCGGTTCACATCTCCGCGACCCAGCTGGGGATCTGATATGAAGATCATTAAATCTAGAGTCATATTTAGCGTTCGCTCCGTTATCAATCACTATAACAGTGGTCTATAAAACGAATATCTATAAATATATTTCTTAAAGCTCATTTTTAGTAACTTTGACTCTGCGAATTAGGGCTTAATTCCGACTTTTCCCTCTAATATAATTATCTTCCAAGCCTTTTAAACAGAATTCTATTGATATATTTTATACCTTAACTCCGCATTACGTGGGGAATAGATTTAGTTTAAGCCTTGCATCTAAATCACGAACTTTTTTAGGAATTTCCATAATAATGCTCTCTTTGCCATAGTCGATATGATATATTTTGCTAAA
>CABMDX010000349.1 GCA_902385025.1 uncultured archaeon
AAATAAAATTTGGAATTGTCCAAATTTCAGACTAATAAAATTATCTCCAAAAAAATGTGCATTAATTATATGAACGTTAATCAAGTCACTTGAGGCTTATTTATATTTTATTATTACTATTAATAGACGCGATTGAAAGTTATTCCGTTAATGCGAAATGCGGGTTAGATCACAATTTTACCCTGAAAGATTTCTTGACAATTCCATGTTACAAAACGTCAACTAATTAGTTGATCTCGACCTAATTGTCCATAAAATCTCTTTTTTCTTCGTGGCCTTTGCAGCGTCCGGGCTGGAGGATTTGGGAGATCTTAAGGAACGGCTGCGAGAGAGACGGAGGGCTGCAAAGGCCGAGGCCGCCGCCCTGCAGCCTGGCGGAGGGGATAAGATTCATGCTATCGATTGTGTCCTACTTGGATCGTCACCGAATCGCTTTCACGAATATGTGGTTCTACTTCGAAACCGTTTCCATTAAGCCACTGAAGGAAGCATTGAACACCAGGATTATCAGG
Organism: uncultured archaeon; assembly: GCA_902385025.1. Classification (GTDB taxonomy): domain Archaea; phylum Halobacteriota; class Methanosarcinia; order Methanotrichales; family Methanotrichaceae; genus Methanothrix. The sequence goes on from CABMDX010000349.1 coordinate 513, forward strand.
AGCAAAGAGCCGAATTCCCCACCGGACTAAAGGAGGGTATCTTATCACCATACTCATCCCGCCTGAATTCCATTTAGCGGCTACAAGGACAGCTTCAAGGGTCTCTGCGAAATCAAAGATTTCTTGATCGCCACCCACATACTGAATATAAAATGGCTCGCTGGGGTAATTTTGCAGCTCGGCAACTAAAGCATCCCCTGAGGCTTGAGTTATTATCCTGGGCATAAGCCCCAAGTTATTAATGTGCATGGCGGTTTGTCCACCCATCTGACCTTGGCTAATTACTGTTGGCCCATGAAAAGGCCCTGTGATGATAAAGGGCTGCAACAGTTTGGCAACTATGTCATCGGATGGTTCCTTACCACCAGCGTATTTTTCCTCGTGACGCCTTTTGATTTCCTTGAGTCGGGCAACCGTAAAGGATTCTGGATTACTATCTATTACTTTGTGATGATTAGCACACATCAGCATGAGATTCTCGAATGCATGTCTTTCATCTTCTGTTTGTGCAGAATTGTATCGCGGCCCTCCAGGCTTATCGGCTTCAATGTGACATACTTCTCCGATTACAGCATCACCTGTAAGGAGTACTTGGCAACCTGGAAAAGCACATTTATTCCCTGACATAGCGAATAATCTCTTTATCGTAGGGGAAGAGGGCGGCATGTTAATCCTTCTTGGCTTTCATCCTTCTCATCAATATTATACTTAACTCCCTCCTAGCTGGCCAAGGAACGAAAGATCATGATATCTGGAGAGATAGTAATCCTGGCGAGCCGCTAGATGCTGCTTTCTTATGTATCACCTTCGCTCTTGTTGCCCCCTCGCCAGCCGTATGGCCTCATGCAGCTTGGCCTCCAGCAATCCCTTTGGCGGCAGCTCCACCAGGTACTCGGCCACCCTGATCTCGCCCCGGTCCAGCTGCAGCAGCTCTCTCTGCTCCCGGCTCTTCTCGCCGCACAGGATCAGACCGATGGGCGACTCCTCGCCCAGGCGGCGCTCATACTTGTCCAGCCAGCGCAGGTAGAGTTCCATCTGGCCCTTGTAGGCGGCATCGAAGCTGCCCAGCTTCAGCTCTATGGCCACCAGGCGGCGCAGGCTGCGGTGATAGAAGAGCAGATCGAGGTAGAAGTCCTTGTCCCCGATGGTCATGCGCTTCTGACGAGCTATGAAGGAGAAGTCCGTGCCCAGCTCCAGCAGGAACCTCTCCAACTCCCGCAATATGGCCGCCTCCAGGTCGCGCTCGCTGTAGGTATCCTCCAGCCCCAGGAAGTCCAGCAGATAAGGGTCCCGGAAGACCAGATCGGGAGTCATGCGGTCCTCCTCCTGTAGGGCCTCAAGCTCCTGTCTGGCCAGCTCCTCAGGCTTGCGGGAGATGGCCGTGCGCTCGTAAAGCATGCCCTGAATCTTCTGGCGCAGCGTTCGCACACTCCAGCGCTCCACCCTGGCCATCTCGGCGTAAAACTGGCGCTGTAGAGGATCCTTGAGGTAGATTATCTCGATGAAATGAGACCAGGACAACAGTCCAGACAGTGTCTGGACTATCTTGGCATCGTCGAAGACCTCGACAAAACGGATCATGTGGAACACATTGCTGCGGCGGAAGCCCTTTCCATACTCGGCGGTCAGCCTATCGCTCACCAGCTCAACCACCTTCGCTCCATACTCCGCCCGGTTCTCGGCTGGCAGATCCTCGCTGATGCGTTTTCCGATCTGCCAGTAGAGCATGACCAGCTCGGAGTTCACAGCCTGAGCCAGGCGGCGGCGTGAACCTTCGACCAGGGAACGAACGTCATCGATGAGCTTATCAGAATCTAGGCTGCCTAAAGGATAGGCCGATGCCGTTCTGGCCGTGGAAGGGAGAGTTTCTCGCGTATCCTGATTCTTTATGGTATCACCGCCTGGTCAAAGTGGTCCATGAGAGAATTGGTTACTACTCTTATAATCATATTCCAACTTTCTCTGGACTGTTGGCTCCGGCCATAAGGCGCAATTGCCCGGCGCTCTGTATTTCATGGATCGCATCGCAAAGCCTCCTGGATCTTTGTTACGACCTCAAACCGCTCTTCCAGGTCCTGGTGCATTATCTTGATCGACGGCAGCTCGTTCAGTGCCCTGGCCAG
>CABMDX010000350.1 GCA_902385025.1 uncultured archaeon
AGTATCTGAAAATGGTGGGGCTTGAGCGATTTGAGACGCGCTACCCCGATGAGCTTTCCGGGGGCATGAAGCAACGCGTGGCCATTGCGCGTGCTCTTGTCAATGATCCGCGAGCGCTTCTCATGGACGAGCCCTTTGGAGCCCTGGATGCCCAGACGCGCAACATCATGCAGTCGGAGCTCTTGCGCATATGGAATGAAGAGAAGAAGACGGTGGTCTTCGTCACCCACAGCGTGGATGAGGCCATTTACCTGGCGGACCGCATCGTGATCATGTCCGCCCGCCCGGGGAAAATTAAGGACATCATCGAGATTCACCTTTCCCGGCCCAGGAACAGGACCAGTCCCGAGGTCAATACGATCCGTGATCGCATACTAGCGGACCTGCGTTCGGAAATGGTTACCACATAAGGATATAGTTTTATACCGTTAGAGCCATTTTACTGCTAAAGCCCGTTTTTTGCTGGTGGTGTGATTGGCCCGATCTAGATGGATGGAGCTCCCGCGCAAGGTAGCGGTAGGAAGTGGCGTGCTATTGGAGCTGCCGGATATCTGCATTGATCTGAAGCTGCAGCCCCGTGCCCTCATCATCACCGGCCCTCATACCCAGAATGTGGTGGGAAAGGCCATCTTCGAGTTGCTGGAAGACAGCGGCCTGATGCCTGAAACACTCATTTGCAGCGCCTCCAAGATGGAGGAAGTGGATCGCGCAGAGAGGCTGGTGCAGGAGATCAGAGCATGCTTCCTGATCGGGGCTGGTGGCGGCAGATCTATCGATATAGCAAAGCTGGCATCGCTCAAGGCAGACATTCCCTTTCTCTCCGTGCCCACTGCTGCGTCTCATGACGGCATCTGCTCATCTCAGGCGTCGCTGACCATAAATGGGGAGACATCCTCTGTTCCGGCTGATGCACCACTGGCCATCGTGGCCGATACCAAAATCATATCACAGGCACCGGCGAGGCTTCTCGCTGCAGGATGCGGCGACATAATCTCCAACTACACTGCAATACTGGACTGGCAATTGGCCAACCGGCTGAGAAATGAGGAGTACAGTGAATATGCCTCAGCTCTCTCTGGAATGACGGCGCGCATGATAGTGGAGAATGCACCTGAGATCAGGCCAGGCCTCGAGGAATCGGCAAAGATTGTGGTAAAGGCCCTCATCTCCAGCGGTGTGGCCATGAGCATTGCCGGATCTTCGAGGCCAGCAAGCGGCTCGGAGCATAAGTTCGCTCATGCTATGAACCATATAGCTCCCGGAAGGGCACTGCACGGAGAGCTGTGCGGCCTTGGCACTATAATCATGATGTATCTGCATGGTGGCGACTGGAAGACGATTCGCAATGCTCTTTCTCAGGTAGGCGCACCCACCACAGCGGCCGGGGCAGATCTTGAGCCGGAGATGATTGTAGAGGCTCTGATCAGTGCTCGCAATATCCGGCCAGAGCGCTATACGATCCTAGATAGCGGACTTAATCGAATTGCAGCAGCAAGGGCCGCAGAAGCTACCGGCATAATATAACAAATAATAATTATTAAATTATAATCATGCAAAAGGAGGCTAAAAATTATGTCTGAGGCATCAACACAAATCACATTGATTGGAACAAAGCTCGCCAGCATAGGAATGGAGTTCACCTTCGTGGGCTCAACGCCGGAATGCGAATCCTGCAAACTCAGAAACACATGCATTAATCTGGAGCCCAGAAGGCGCTACAGGGTTTTGGGAACGCGCGGAGAGCTGATACATGAGTGCCCCATCCACGAGGCAGGAGTTCGCGCGGTAGAGGTGGCAGAGAGCCCCATCATTGCGGCTTTCGACGCCAGGAAGGCCTTTCCGGGCTCCAAGATTGTCTTTGAGGCCATGAAATGCGACAATGCGGATTGCAGAATGTATGAGATGTGCCACCCCACGGGCCTGAAGGATGGAGAGAGATGCACCATTGTGGAAGTGGTGGGCGAGGCCCCAGAGGACTGCCCGCGCGGAAACGTCCTGAAGCTGGTGGAGTTTCGCCGCTAAATGAAGACCATCACCTATTCTCGAAATATTTTTCTTCCCTTAACCGACCTCTGCCGCAACCGCTGCGGCTATTGCTCCTTTCGCAAAGAGCCTCACAGCGCCCGTATCCTGAATCGCTCCGAGGCCTTGCGACAGATTCGCCTGGGCGAGAGGGCGGGCTGCAGTGAGGCGCTCTTCACCTTTGGAGAAAGCCCCTGGAGCTGCCCAGGATTCGATACGCTATGGCCAAGAGCCGGTCGGTCTGAATTCCTGGACTATCTGGTGGAGCTATGCGAGCTGGCGCTGGAGCACGGCCTATTGCCTCACACCAATGCAGGCGTCCTGGCTAAAGAAGATCTGGAGCTCTTGCAGCCTTACAACGCTTCCATGGGGCTGATGCTGGAAAGCACTGCCAGGCTCCCGGTTCATGCCGCCTCACCTGGAAAGGAGCCAGGGCTTCGTCTGGAGCATATTGCCATGGCAGGCAGGCTGCATATTCCCTTCACCACAGGTATTCTCATCGGTATAGGCGAAAACTGGCAGGACCGCATAGAGTCCCTGCA
>CABMDX010000351.1 GCA_902385025.1 uncultured archaeon
ATGTTTGCCGAGTACATCTCTGCTGCCTTGGAATGGGCCGAATATGAGATAATGGAAGATGAAGAGCCTGAGCCCTATTATGCTCACATACCGATCTCCCCGGTATATGGGCAACTGGAAAATTTTTGAGGATTGCCGCAATGAACTTATATCTGTCATCAAGGGCTGGATTGCTTTAAAATAGGCCCTTGCTTCACCCTGCGTCATTATTTTAGCAAGGGCAGAAGGATTGCTTCAGCTTTCTACTCAAATCGTTCTTAAGCATCCTTTATTGCCATTGATTAAACGTCCCGACCGGGATTCGAACCCGGGTTGAAGGCTGGCTGCGCATATTTAGCTCCGCAGGCCTCCGGGATGTCCACTACCCCATCGGGACAAACAACCGAGATGGCATGCTCCAGGTAATTAAGCCTGTTGGCCTGACGCCCTGTTCTGCGCGGTCCGGATAGCACGCAGAAAATCGATCTTGCGAAATTCAGGCCAATAGGGCGCGCAGAAATATGCGGCACACTCATTGCCATTAGCCTGCCAGGGCAGGAAGTTGGATGTGCGAGTGTCTCCGCCTGTCCTGATGATCAGATCAACTTTTGGCACCGGCGAGCCGTTCTGAGGATAGAGATGCCGGGCGATGAGACCCTCATCCACATCATTCGCCCGGATCCGGCCTGCTTTCACCTGCTCTGCCAGGGAGCGCGCAGCATCCAGCAGCTCGCGCTGGCCGCCATATGCCAGAGCCACATTGAGGAACATCCTGCTGTAATTATGTGTGGCCTCTTCTGTGCGGCGGATCTCTTCTTGCAGATCCTGCGGCAGCATCTCCACCCTTCCGATGGCCCGCACGCAAACCTTATTGGCGTGAATTTTTTTAGAGTTTTTTAGGTCAATGAACTTCTTCTTAATCAGATCGAATAGATAACGCTTCTCCTATTCATCTCTTCCAAAGTTCTCAGTGGAGAAAGCATAAAGCGTGAGGTGCTTGACTCCCACTTCCAGGCACCAGTCCGGGACCTTCTCCGAGGTCTCTGCACCCATTCTGTGCCCCAGGAGCTTGGATAGGCCCCTTTGCCTGGCGTATCTTCTGTTGCCATCCTGAATGATGGCCACATGATACACAGCGCCGCCTGCCAGAATCTGAGCCTTGAGGAGACGCTCATAAAATGAATATGCCGGATTTCTGAGGCCGAAACTCATTCAAATTATTCGCTTCGCGCATTAGTATTTAAACAATTCCTTTCCGGCGGACGAAATTGAGGGCGTCTTCTCCCGACTAAGGGTAAGATACTAATATCTGATGCCCTACTTGCTTACTCCGAGGGCCTGTGGTCTAGCTGGTTATGACATCGCCTTCACACGGCGGGGATCACGCGTTCGAATCGCGTCGGGCCCATAATCCCTCGGGTCGACACAAGCTTTAACTATCTAAGAGTGGTTTTTAATGGATCGAGGGCGCAGAGAGAAAGCTTTGGCTCCTCGGGGCAGAGGATTTGCCTGACCAGGAATACGATTAAAGGCCCCGGAGATTCAATTTATCTGATGTCCATAATTATTATTTGAGGTGATAAGCTGTATAATAGAGGTCATGGTAGGGAAGAAGAAGGAGCCGTAATAACCAGGGTCCGTCTTCCCCGCAAACAGGATAGAGAGATATTTGGTCATGTGGAAAGTTTGCTTGGGTCCAATCGCATAAAGGTCAGAGGCATCGACGGCATAACCAGGATGGCTCGCATTCCTGGCAAGATGAAAAAGAGGATCTGGATCCGAGAGGGCGATGTGGTCATAATCATTCCCTGGGATTTCCAGAATGAGAAGGCAGATGTTGTCTGGAGATATACAGGACCCCAGGTAGATTGGCTGCAGCGCAAGGGGTTCCTTAAAGGCACTTCTTGAAAGGCACTTCATGAGCAGGCGCACCAAGGCAGAGGATTTCGACACTCAAATCGATGTTCTTCGCACCAGGATAAAGGACTCGGATGATTTGAATGTCCAGGATGCCGTATTTGACCGTCGCACCCTGATGGATCTTTATAGCCTGGCGAGCAAAGGCGTTATCGATGCGCTGGGAGGATCGGTTTGCACCGGCAAAGAGGCAAACATCTTCCGGGCGCTTGGGGGCGAAAAAGAGCTGGCCCTCAAGATTTATCGCATATCCACCAGCAACTTCACAGCCATGCAAGACTATCTGCATGGGGATCCCAGATTTGGGAGCGTGAGGGGCACAAAGAGAGCAATAGTCGCCGCCTGGACCCGGAAGGAATTTCGAAATCTGACAAGGGCAGAAGAGTCAGGCGTACGCGTGCCGCACCCAATTGCCATGAAGGAAAATATCCTGGTCATGGAGCTGGTGGGACATGGAGAGCATGTTGCGCCACCGCTAAAGGATGTGGAGCTGGAACCAGAGGAAGCAAAGCACATTTATGAAAAGCTTGTGGAGTATATGTCCGTGCTCTACAACCGTGCCGGGCTCGTCCATGCAGACCTGAGCGAATTCAACATTCTTTATGATCAGGGCGAGCCAGTAATAATCGACATGGGACAGTCGGTCACGCTTGACCACCCCATGGCCAGAAAGTTCCTGGAGCGCGATATAGCCAATATAGCTCATTACTTCAAGAAAAAGTACAATATAGGCTCGCCAGAAGAGATCTGGGCGAGGATTCGAAGGGATAAAGAGTTAGCAGATCAACAGAAAGGAGGCTGATTCAATTGGATATCAAGATTCCAGAGGAACGTATTGGTGTACTTGTGGGTCCTGGCGGGTCCATGAAGCACCTCATCGAAGAGAAGACCAAGACCACTCTTGAGATTGACAGCGAGACCGGTTCGGTCGCAATCGCATCTGCCGAAGATCCCTTGCAGGGCCTGAGAGTTCTGGACCTGGTGAAGGCCATTGGCAGGGGATTCTCACCAGAGAGAGCCCTGACCATATTGGATGATGAGATGCTGATGCTCGATGTGCTCGACCTCTCCAAGATGGTGGGCACACAAAGCGACATGGCCCGCATCAAGGGTCGCATCATCGGCAAGGATGGGAGATCGCGCGAGATCATGGAGCGGCTTTCCGGCGCCAAGGTCTCGGTTTACGGCAAAACTGTAGCTATCCTGGGCTATCCTGAGCAAATCAGGGTTGCAAGAACGGCCATCGAGATGCTTCTGGATGGCGCGCCGCATGGAAACGTCTACAGCTTCCTGGAAAAGAAGCATCAAGAGCTGATCAGGGAAGAGCTGAAAGATCAGAATGTGCTATGAGCACAGATATTGAACTCTAGATAATTTATCCGGGCGAGAGTGCATGATCTCGCCAAAGCATCTTTTTTTTTCTTCACCTTTTGACGGTCCATCCTTGCTTGTTCTCTGTTAGCAATTCTTATATATTTCGTATTACTAATGACATATTGAGGTTGTATAAGTGAGACTAATATTAACAAGCATGCTTGTGCTAATACTACTATGTTCAGCAACCGTGAACGCTCATGAGACTATCCTCCGTCCCATCTCAGGTTGGGCTGAAAGGGGGATACCGTCATCGTCCCAATCGGAAGCGGCCATAATACCACATCCACAGAGCTTCCGGCGGGCTTTCTCTATGTGCGAGCCATAAGCCAGGCAGGGACTGTTATAAACCACACTCTGGATGAGAAGACGCCCACCTTCGGCTTTTGGAAGCTCTATGACTTCGATGTGGATGAAAGCGGGCTGTATGCCCTGGACGTTTTCCATAATGAAGGCTCCTGGACCCACTTCATCACTAATCCTCCGGCTAAAGGCTACTGGGAGCATAAATCGGCAGAAGAAATCAACTGGACTGAGCTGAATATCACCGGCTGGGCCAATGACTGGTATGTAGAGCGATCCTATCCGAAACTCTGCTACACCAAGGCCTTCATAGCTGCAAGTGGCGCAGACTTCAGCGGCGCATCCAAGCCCCTGGGCCAAGTGCTGGAAATTGTGCCTCTGGACAATATCACAACTGTGGGCAAAGGGGATTTCCAGTTCCAATTGCTCTTCAATGGAAAGCCATTCGACAACATGACCGTGACGGCCGAGCGCATCGGCAATGATACACAATTCGAAAAGGTGACAGACAAAGAAGGCAAGGTGAAGCTGAATCTTTTCGATCCGGCTGAGACCACAGAATGGCTAATCCAGGCAGATACTGGCATGGACCCGCGCGTGGTTGTGGCCAAGGATCTTCCACGAGGCAAGGACTCCAAAGAGAAGAGCTTCGTGGGACCTGTCTACCGCACGTCTCTGACTCTGAGAAACGACTACATCAAGAGGGAAGAGTGAGATAGCGAATTTTACAGGGTGAGAGTTAATTTTTGCATTTTGCTGCTTGCACAGATGCGCAGCATTTTTTCTTTTTTTAAGGGCTATACACGAAGAGATCCCCTTTTTTGGCCCATCTTTATTTTCTCGTAAATGATATTTCATCTAATGCGGCTTTTGCCTCAGATTTGATGAAGGGCGTCTGCCCATCAAATCTGCCCTCATCTCTCAGCTCCTCAAAGAGATCGGCAAAGAGTGGCATCTCCAATCCCTGCTCCTGAAGCAGTTCTCGCTCTCGCATGATCTCCCTGGTCTTCCCCATAGCGATCACCTCTCGATTGAGAAGGAGAACCTCATCTGCCAGAAGGGGCACGAGATTGACATCATGGGTGGAGAGAATGATGGTGACACCACTCTTATGAAGATCATTTAAGAGCGCCACAACATCCCTTCTGGACCTTGGGTCCAGATTGGAGGTGGGCTCGTCCAAAACCAAAATCTTTGGCCGCATGGAGAGAGCTGTAGCAAGAGCTGCTCTCTTCTTTTGTCCGAAGCTCAGGGACTGGGGAGAGCGCTCTTCCAGCCCCGCCAGCCCCACAACCTGCAGGGCCCAGGAGACATTTTTCTCTACCTCCTCATCGGACTGGCCCAGGTTTCTGGGACCAAAGGCTACATCCTCCCAGAGGCTGGGCATGATGAGCTGATCATCAGGGTCCTGAAATACCATTCCCACATTCCTTCGAATCCAGAGAAGATTCTCCTTGGCAACCTCATGTCCCAGGATCCGAACCGATCCCGTTCCGGAAATCAGGCCGTTAAAATGAAGCAGCAGTGTGGACTTTCCTGCTCCATTTGGCCCAAGCAGCGCCAGCGAGCCGCCCCGCACCAGACGGAAAGAAACGCTCTGCAGGGCAATAGTTCCCTCGGAATAGCTATAGCTGAGATTCTCGACATCTACTGCATAGTCCATATTTTCACCTCCAAAAGCTTCAGGGCAACAGCTATCGCAACTACCGTCAGACCTTTCATGCCATCCGCAAGCTGCATGCTTACCGGGGCCCCTGGCGGAAGCTGTCCATAATAGCCCCTGGAGAGCATAGCCAGGAACATTCTCTCAGAGCGGGCAAAGCTTCGCAGCAGCAGCGTCCCGAAGGCATTGCCATATACTCTTGCCGTCCTCCGGCTGGACTGCATCTCAAATCCTCGAGCTGATATCGAGCGAAAGACTGAATGGAGCTCCTGGCTGAGCAGATCGATATAGCGATAGGAAAAAAGGAAGATCTGCACAAGAGTATCTGGAAGGCCCAGATCCCTCAGGGCAAGGGCACTTGCGGTGAAGGGGCAGCAGCCCAGCATAACCTGTGCGAGAGCCACGGCTGCCAGGCCCTTGAGAAATATCAGCGCCCCCAGGGCCATGCCCTGATGGCTAATCGCTATAAATGAAAAGGAAAGTTCCGAGTCTCCCTGCACGGTGAATGGCAGAATAAGGAGAAAGGGCGCGAGAAAGAGAACCGGCCACTTCAGACTTCTCAAGGCCAGCTTCAATGGGATTCTGGAGATGATCAGAAATCCTAGCGCAAGAGCAAAGCCGAGAAGTGCAAGATACAGGCTCTGCAAGGAGGTAATCGACACGATCAAGAGCGACATGGAGACTATTCTAGCTCTCGGATCCCATACATGGATGATAGAAGTTTGGCCTGCAAACAACTCTGGATTCATAAGATTGATTATGGCTTTGCCATTCCGGATTTCTTATGGGCAACATAGATCATGGAAAGACCGGCCGCTCCCAGCAGATATCCCAGTCCCGCGGCAACCTTCGCAGCCAGTGGCATTGCGGCCCCGGTCTCTTCTTGCTCAAGATCCACTTTGAGCTCTGCTCTGTGACCCCCAGCAGAGCAGACGAAACTCAAAGCGCCAAGATCACCCTCCGGGAAAAAGAGAAGCTCGCCAGAATCGTTCGTTGTGCCATTGTAGATCGGAATCTTTTGCTCCCCTTTCAGAATGCTTATTTTCACACCCTCTGCAGGAGTGCCGTCATCATACATGGCCTTGAGCTTCAATTCAATCACCTTATAGCCGAGAAGCATTCTGTGAGCCTCAGCAGATCCTGCGAATAGCAGCAATATTATAACCGTAACAGCCAGCAACTTTCCGGAATGCTGCATTATTATCACCCAATGCGCCTGCGCCAGAGCAGCGTCAGAGGCACAAGTATCAGGGCAAGGCAGGCGGCTGCGACTGTGCTCTTGTTCTCATTTTTTATGCTCATGTAGATCGACTCTTCGTGCCCCCCTCCGGATACAAGGAAGCGCCATTCTCCTGTGCCCTTTCCTGGCAAGGAAAAGGTGAACCTTCCTGTGGAGTCGGTCCTGTTCTCGGCATAGAGCACCCCATCCCAGAAGACTTGAACTGAAGCATCATTTGCCGCTTCACCGTCATCGAAGATGGCGTAAAGATCAACGGTCATCTTCTGGCCTACAAACATCCTGTGGCCCTGAGCTGGCACCAGGCCGAGGATCAGAGCCAGGATTAAAATTGCGAGAATAGTTCTTTTCATCAGTTCACCTCAAGATCGCGGTCTATCTTCCCGGCAAGCATTGCCGGATTGGCCGTGGCCAGAAATCCGCTAGCTGCAGCGCTTACCAGGCATTCAGCCATGGCAACGGGAATATGGGCGGCAATCACCAGGATGGCAATCTCCCGAAAGCCTTCTCCAATTGCAAGCAGCTCGAAAGAGACCATTAAAGCCGTAGCAAGGACCGCTGCAGCTCCTGCCACACCGCCAAAGACGTATTCCCGGCGAGGAGACTCAAACCCGGCCCGCCGCCCGAAGATCTGCCAGGCCATAAGCGCAGGAAGTCCCATATTCAGGGCATTGACTCCAAGGGCAGTCAGGCCGCCATGCGAAAAGAAGGAGGCCTGCAGCACCAGTGCCACAAAGACCCCCGCAAAAGCTCTTCTGCCAAGCATTATGCCTGCCAGCCCATCGAGATGCAGGTGGACCGATGTGGGTCCGACGGGAAAGTGCACAAGGCTTGCCACGAATAGAGCAGCAGTTACTAGTGATATCCTGGGAATTTCCTCTGCCGAAGTCCTGAAGAGGGAATAATAGAGCATAACGCTGCTAAAGGCAAAGCCTGCCACAAGCATCCAGATGGGAAGAACTCCGTCCGAGATATGAGCCACAGTTCCCGATCCTCCTATCTCTCTACCCAGAAGGTTAAAAATGCCGTGGGCGCTATCTTATCGTATTGCAGCTCATCCCCAGCTTTGTAGTGTCCATGAGAGTCG
>CABMDX010000352.1 GCA_902385025.1 uncultured archaeon
CCAGCGACTTCAATATGTTCTTTTCGCGTGTCGCGCCCATTCTGGGCAGCCTGCGTATGCGGTGCTCGATAGCTGCCTTCTCCAGCTCATCCAGATTGGTGATATCCAGTTTTTCATGAAGCATAAAAATGGTTTTGGGGCCGAGGCCCGAGATCTTGAGAAGCTCTGCCAGACCGGCTGGAGTCTGGGCCAAAAGATCCTGATGAGCCTGAATTTTGCCGGTGCGAAGGAACTCCTCAACCTTCTGGGCAATGGCTTTTCCCACACCAGGGATGGACTCCAGTCTTCCTTCCCTGCAGACTACCTCGATATCCTCTTTCAGGGATTCGATAGCTCTTGCAGCCTTGCTGTAGGCGTTGATCTTGAAGCGGTTTTCGGCATGCAGCTCCAATAGCTCCGCCATATCATAAAGAAGGGCTGCAGCTTCTCTGTTCTTGGGGGAATTGCTCACGGAAAACAAGACTGTTGTGTTACTATAAGTATCTCGCTATTGTTTTTCTCTGGATGACGCCATTTTTTTTCGCATTGTTTTTCATCTCTCAGATCAGCTCATCGATGTGCTTCATCAGAGAGATGTCTGTCAGGTCGCTTATTGATTCATGCTCCACATTTATTTTGCATTCTCGAGCCGCGGCCACAAGGTTCGTACCTCCTACGAGGGATATGCCCACATGATCCCTCTCCACAGAGACTCCCAGGACATCCATATTCGGCTCTCCAAGCTCCAGCACTCCTGTAAACTCCACAGAAGCAAGCATCTCCAGCGTTTCTTCGATTCGATCTCTGGCAACCATTGGCGCCTCCTGGAGGTTGCCCAGGATTCGTCCGTTTCCAGTGCGCATCATTCCCAGGATGTCAGTCAGCCCCTGAACCGTGAGGACATCGATGGGGTCGATGGTCGTGGCCCAGTACATCAGCATGTCTGTGAAGCGCGTAGGCTCGCGCTCCACTACCTCGATCAGGCCCCCTCCTTTGGGTCGCACCGGTATGCCGCGCTTGAGAAGAATTCCACAAATACTAAGGCTGCAGGCGGTCTTTATCCTGACCTTCTCTCCCTCTTCCACAAGCCTGATCATGGGAGAGACCGAAAGGCCGCTCTGGATGGTATCGTAAAAGACGGCCAGCGTCTCCCCAATGTCTTCCTTATTGACAAGAGAGGTATTGGTGATGATTTTGCCCATCATCTTGGCCGGATCAAAGCTGACCTGCTGCATGAGGTTCTCAATCCGGGCGAGCGTAAAGACAAGCGGTTGAGGGGAATTCACGAAACACCTAATTGACGAAGGGGCATATTAGCTTTTCATCTGAAGAATGGCATATGTCTGCGTGCCAGGCAGGCCATCTGCCAATAGATGCAATCTTATATCACTTCCTCCATACTATTAAAAATGCTGCGCCAAAGGTTTGTGCTGGACACAACTGCCCTCACAGACTCCCTTGCCTGGGAGAGCGAGGGCGCTGCCAGCATCTGCGAGGGCATGAACGCCATCTTAGATCGGGTGGCCGATGGAAGGCTGCATCTCGGCATAAGCTGCTATATACCCTACCCATCTGTCTACAATGAGATCAAGGATTTTGCCAGGCACAATAATTGTGACGCGCGGGTCCTCGGCAAGGTGGATACATGGCTTGTCAAGAAGACTCCGGACCGCTACAAGGTCAAGGTGCCTTCAAAGATTTTTTATGAATATGTAGATTATATGCGCAGCCGCATAAACAAAGGGATGAACATCTCCGAGGAGGCTATCTGGGAATCCGTCAGCCGCTGCATCACCTTGAGCGAGAGCAGCGTCGGGCTGAAGGAGATGAAGGATGAGATCGAGCGAGAGGTTGTGGGCGGCATCATCCGCAAGTTCAGGGAGAAATACAGGGCTGCGCTTCGCTATGGCATCCTGGATAGCGCACCTGACATCGACGTCCTTCTCCTGGCCAAGGAACTGGATGCGGCTGTGGTTTCTCAAGATCTTGGCATCCAGCGCTGGGCTGAGCAGCTTGGCCTTCGCTTCATGGAGTCCAGATCTTTTCCGATTATGATTAAGGAATACATGAATGCTCTGCCTGAGCTTTATATAGAAGAAAAAGATGAGGATAGGATGATCTAAATTCCGCCTGGGATCTGCCAGCTTGCTTTTTGCTTTTGATTATCATTCGAATAGTTTTCAAAGCAGTTTATGGACACTGGTTGAAACCTTCTTTTCGCATCTATCCAGAATGCGTCTGAGCTCTTCCATTCGGATGGGCTTGCTGAGATAATCATTCATGCCAGCCTGAACAAACTCATCTCTGTCGTCATCCAGGGCATAAGCAGTCATGGCTACCACGCAGGGCTGGCCTTGCGATGTATTTCGCTCTCGGATGCGGCATGTGGTCTCCAGTCCATCCATATCAGGCATCTGTATATCCATCAGAATCAGATCATACGATTTATGCTCCAGTGCCTGCAGTGCCTCCGATCCGCTGACTGCCACATCAGTGGTGTATCCCAGTCGCTTTAGCATGACAGTCGCCACCTTTTGGTTCACAGGATTGTCTTCTACCAGCAGAATGGCAAGATCATGCTTTTCTGTGGCTGATTTATCCACGAACCTGCCCTCTTTGGAGAGACTGAAGCAATCAGTCGTGTTGCAGTTCTCTGCCTCTTGAGTCCCAAAGAATCCTTTCTGAAGAGGCGCCTTGAAGA
>CABMDX010000353.1 GCA_902385025.1 uncultured archaeon
AGAGCAGATCGAAAGTATGCTCTCTCTGATTTGGCCAGGACTTTTCTCATAGACTCTTCACCATTTTACCAAGGTCACCTCATAAGACTGATGAGAAGGACTCGATCATCTCGCTGGGACAACCTGGCAAGAGCTCTCAAGAACGGCCCGCTGGATGCTCCAGATAACCATCAGATCTTCGATGAGCTCTTTTCCCTCGCCATGGCTGAAGGCGCTATCGGAGGATCTCTTCAAGGAACTGTAAAGCTGCTAAGAGAGAAGCCTGAGTTCTTGAATGCCAGGAAATGTCTTGATCTTGGAGGAGGTCATGGTCTCTATTCCCTGGCCTTTACCAGGATAAATCCTATGCTTCATTCGGTCATATTCGACTTTCCTGGAGTCATCGATAATGTAACAAAAAAGGTGTTATCTGGCTCTGATAGAATCTCCATGATATCTGGCGATTTCTGCGGAAACGATCTGGGTAGCGGTTATGATTTCATATTTGCCTCCGATGTCTTATACAGGCAGGAAGCAGTCCTGAGGCCATTATTGGACCGGATCTGGTCAAGCCTGGATCAAGGAGGACTGTTAATCTCCAAGCATTTACACATTGATGATCTGCGCAGTGATAGTGCGGCAGTGCTCTTTGATCTGATGTTTTCCATATCTGGGACAGGCAGCAAGGTCTATTCTAATGCTGACTTTTGCAGCCTTTTGGAGTCATCGGGCTTCTCCATCGTGCAGATAGAGGACATCAGCAATGCAGCCAGTCGATCCAAGATCATTATAGCCAGAAAGAAAGCGAGAGAGGCGCATTAGTCCATGGATCATGCAGAGCGGCCAGGTACAAATTATCATTACATAGTCATGGTTTGCAATGAGGAAAAGGAGGGATATAAAGTATGAGATTGCTGTTTTATTATCTCTTATCTTGCATCGTACTACAAGTGCTATTTGCTGGATCCCTGGCCCAGAGTGACCAGAAGATCGGCGTCGTGGATTTCAATGGCAGAGAGGTCGAGGTTTCTGGCAATATAACTTCAATCGTCAGCCTGGACCCGGATGCAACCAGGATCCTCATCGCTCTTGGTGCCGGTGACCTCATCAAGGGCGTGGAGGCAACTTCGAAGAGCTGCCCAGTGACAAACAGGGTATTTCCACAGGTTCAGGCGCTTCCTGATGTTGGCAGCGCCTCTCAGGGCACCCTGAGTCTTGAAAAATTGGCGAAAATTAAGCCTGACGTTGTATTCCTGAGGGGCCTGCATCAGGATACTGCCGAGAAGATCCAAAGCGAACTGAAAATCCCCTGCGTTTGCACATACGGTTCGGTCAAGGACGTTGAAGACTACCTGAAGACAATAAGGATTATAGGAAAGACCGTGAGCAGAGAAAATCGTTCTGCGGAAATATCAGACCTCATCGAAGACAAGATGGCGGAGATCAATAATATCGTCTCATCTGTGCCTGATTCTCAAAAGAAACGCGTCCTTTATATCGCTCCTCCATTCACCAAGGATCTGCTACGTGTGATCTATAACCAGCATCTTTCAGTCTATAATGCGGGCGGAATCAATGTAGCCTACTCAGGCGACAAGATCTCCTCTGGAAGCGGCCCCTGGAAGTCCGTATCTCTTGAGCAGGTTGCAGGCTGGGACCCGGATATGATATTCATTCATGGCCTGAGCTTTATCGGGGTGCAGGACGTGCTGAATAATTCTGATTGGAAGGATCTCAGGGCTGTCAAAGATCAGAAGGTCTACAAGGTATTTGCAGTATCAACAGGCTACGATCCTTCTATGATTGTCCTCAGCACAATGCAAATGGCCAAGATCATGTATCCGGATAGGTTAAATTTCGATTTCCAGAAGGAAGCGGATCAGGTCTGCCAGCAGATCTACGGTGTAGGTGGCCTTCCAGAATTCATGGAATCAGAATACGGGATAACCAGAACATAAATGGTGAGCCGAAATGATCGCTTTAAAGCATACTGCAATTTTTATTGCAATAGCGCTCTTGTTCTCCATTTTGATCTCAGGGTCTGCGGCTATGGATGCCAGATCAATCAACATAACCGACTGTATAGGCAGGAACACAACCGTTCCGGCAGAGATTAACAGGGTGATAAGCCTCAATGCGGATGCGACCCGAATAGTTGTGTCCCTGGGAGCAGGAGACAGAATCGTGGGCGTAGACAGCTATTCTCTCAGGTGTCCCATATTGAACAAGACCTACCCCAGACTGAAGGAAGTCAAAGATGTTGGAAGCCATATCAGCGGCACTCTCAGCATGGAATCTCTGGCATCCCTCAAGCCGGATGTGATACTCCTGAGCGGATCGAGCAAGGATCTGGCAGACAAGATCCAGGCAGAGCTTGGCATACCCTGTGTCTGTACGTATTTCAATGTCTCAAAAGTGGATGACTTCCTCTCAGCCTATGAGGTCTTGGGAGAGCTGATGGGAAAGAAGGAAAGGAGCAGGGATATCCAGAGCTTCATTCGCAACAAAATAAACGGCATTATCAATGTCTCTTCAGCCATTCCAAAAGATCAGTATCCCAGGGTGATCACTATCGGCCAGCCTTTGAGCAATGACCCCTTCAAGATTGTGACTGTCAGTTCAGTCATTGACTGGGCAGGAGGAATCAATGCGGGCGCGGATAGCTATAAGGGAGGCAGCCCGTCCAAGGTAGTTGCCATTGAGCAGATTGCCAAGTGGGATCCGGATATGATATTCATTAACGGCCTGGCTTTGATAGACGTTGATACCATCTTGAATGATCCCAACTGGAAGCAGCTCCGTGCAGTCAAGGAGGGAAAGGTCTACAAGATCTATTCGGCAATGGTGGGCTACGATCCGGCAATCTTCATGGTGCAGCCGATGAATCTGGCAAAGATCATGCATCCGGATCGATATACATTCGACTTCCAGGAAGAGGCAGACAAGGTTTTTGAGAAAATTTATGGCATCAGTAAATTACATCCGATCTTCGAGGCTGAGTTTGGGATTTCTAACGTATAAGGTGTTGCTGATCCTCAGCCCCCTTATACTCTTGATCCTTTACTTATCTACAGGCAAATACGATATCTCCTTTGACTCTATGGAGCAGTTGCTATACGGAGAATGCATTGACAGGTCTATATTATTTAACATAACTCTACTTTCCAACTTTTAGCCCTATCGCTTTGAGCTTGTAAAGCAGTCCACCCTCGTCGGGTATTGGTAGGTTAAAGCAATCCATAACATAAATCATCAAATCGACAATGGATTCCGATCTG
>CABMDX010000354.1 GCA_902385025.1 uncultured archaeon
GTATAATCTACTTTTTAGACTATTTAGTTAATATATTATTTATGATAAAGCTTCAAATTAGGTTTAACTTGATTACAATTTAGCTATAGTATTTTCATGCCGCACCAAGATAAAAGTTGCTGGACTAAGTAGATATCCTTTCTAATTTATCGAAATTTAAAGCTGCATTGACAGAGTCATTTCGACTATCACCCCCCCTAGTATCAAAAGATATTTTATAGATTATGCTCCGGGTTCACATCCTTTACCAGGTATCTCTTACCAAAAAATATAAGTATTATTAATCCCAACAGGAGAGTATATTAAAGAATGTATGGGGTGAGACTATCAAGAAAATAAGCGCATTAATGGTTCTGGCCATAGCATTCCTATTAGCACCAGCTATGGCTCAGGAGGCGATGGGTGGCCAAGGAGTAGACATACTGAAGAACGGAATCTTCCAGACAGATGGAAGTGCCTTTACATTTCCTGTCTACCTGCAGGATACAAATTACGGCTCTGTGCAGGTAGGAAATGACAAGGCTACTGCCTTCGGAACTGGTAACAGCTTCCCCTTCGGATTCCGCAATGGCCCTGCAGATGCTCAGAACAACCTGGAAATCAAGAAGAACCAGGATTCTGGTGCACGGCTGGACCCTGATGGATATGTCATAGATGCCTACAACAATTCCTACAACAAGCTGAATATTGACCAGATCAAGGTAGGCAATAGGGACGCTCTTGCCTTCGGCTACGCTACGGCCAACAACAATGTGAAGATACTGACAAACCAGCAGTAATCACAGGAATCACAATATCTGAGGCGGCCCAAAATGTCCCCTGAGACGAATCCCACTGGCCTGGCGCTGGTGGGGATTTTCTATATTTGTCTCGTCGCAGGCTTGGCCGCTGCAGAGCAGCAATTACCTCCATATGAATCGCAAAATAGATTCAAAGATATTGAGTTCGAGCATTTTTCTCCAGGACATGACCTCAAAATGGGAACGCTTGACCTGGGCACTGGTGTAATCAGTTTCCCGTGGGCCTCGCGAAAGATCGTGGCATCCGAGCATCACGCATCTGACTCGACACCACTTACATTATTCTCTTCCGCCTCTCTGCAAACGGAGACGGTCCAGATGAACAACACTAATTCCAAAGAAGAAGTGAAGGATCTGATAGCAACAAATGCCATCAGAGAGCGGAGCCTTGTCTATAGCGATTCTCAGAATAAAGACCCACATTCCCAAAAAAGGCTAAATGATGAGAACATAACTGTGGCACGAAAAGAGGATAGCAGAGTTGTTAGTGATGACGTCAAAACACGCCTCGAAAGTATCCTCAGCCAGAAGCTGGAGATTGAATCCTGTTATAATAGAAATGATGATCCAAATCAAGCGTCCACAGGGCGCGAATTAAAATCTGCAGGGAATTATCTGAATGTCGATGTGCACGGAATAACGGTCAGCGCCTTGAATACCGTAGAAGGTGGAAATGCTGTTGCTACATCCAATATCATAATAAAGCCTGTTCAGATCATAATATGCGCTCCGGAGGTGGAAGCAAAGCTGAAATAGTGCATAAGTCTGGATAGCTACGGTGGGCACGAGTTCACCCGCGCCCCTCAGCCCTCTTCTTAATTTTTCCATTCAGTTGGTTAATTCTTTGCTTTTTTGCATAATATCTTGTGCATAAAGATTTTTATGTTGATGGATACCCCGCAATTATACCATTTTCGATATCAGTAGTCGATCCATATTTTTAAATTTGCATATCATATGCAAAATTATCTGCCAAGAATATCACTATAAATCTACTAATTCCAAGCTTTTATCACCAAAACATATAAATATAATTGAGTGTTAGTAAAGTCTAACCTAAAAGGATTTATGGGGTGAGACTATCAAAAGAGTAGCATTGTTCCTTGTACTGGCTATGGCTGCGGTCGCTCTTGTGGCTCCGGTCATGGGTCAGGGTGCATTGGTTGGTAGCGGCGGTGTGGATATCCTTGGACAGGGCATCTTTGAGACCATGGGAAGCGCTTTCAAGTTCCCTGCGGCATCCAATACAAACTATGACTCCGTTGATGTGGGCAACGACAAGGCCCTCGCCATCGGAACTGGCAATAACTTCCCATTTGGATTCCGCAATGGTCCTGCAATTGCCCAGAACAATCTGAAGATCAAGAAGAATCAGGATACGGGCAATAGCGAAGTATGCAATTCCTGCAGCCCCAAATACAATGTAGAGCAGATCAAAGTCGGCAATAGGGGCGCGCTCGCTTTCGGCTTCGCCACGGCCGTCAACAACGTAGAGATCGTAGCCAACCAGCAATAACTGCAGGTCCTGTGACCTGACTGATGAGACAATGAAAAGACTATTGGGACCCACTGGCGCTCTGCTGGTGGGAGCCACTTTTATTTATCTTTTTATTCTGCTTTCTGCCTATGCAGAGGAGGCACCATCTGGTCTGTCAGACCTTGCCGCCGATCTTAAGGAATCGCTGTCAGGCTCCCACGATCTGTCTCCCAACTTCGAGGTAAAAGACATCTCCGACACGAGGCAATTGCGTTCTCCAATTTTCCTCCATCAATCCGGCATTGTACCAGAACACCTGCCAAGAGACGAAAAGGTGTCCTTGAATGAAACGCATCCCACTGGGCAAGTAGCTGATTTGACGGCAATGAACAGCGCCAAAGAAAGGGACGTATTCTGTGAGGAGACTCAAAATGAGGATATCGATGGCCAGAAGTTCTCCAATTTCCTGGACGCCAGCGTCAGCGGCACGGGAGAGATGAAAAGATTCTGGTCCGGCGAAGACGATAACGATCTTGAAAAAACCATTGATAATGCTTTCCTAGCCCATTTGAAGAATGATTCTTGCGATGATAAAACTGCCAAAAGAGCGGCGCGGCAGGGCAACAATATGAATATAGAAGTGAGGGGAATCTCAGTCAGTGCAATAAATACGGTAGAGGGTGGAAGCACCGTAGCCACCTCCAATATAATCATTAAGCCCGTGCAGATTATCATCTGCCCTCCAGAGGTTGAAGAGAAGCTCAAATGAGAAATCCCTTTATTTCAAGAATCCAAAAGAGCATCATGACCAGAACCATTGAATCATGAGGATGAGAACTGTCCGGGGATTGGATCCTATGGTTATCGGAATTGGGCCAATCATCACCAGACCGCCTCCTTCTAGGCCACTAATTTCATCTCCGCTTTTCCTGCGATCTTTTTCTATTGCTGGAAAGAAACTTTCTCTTTGCATTACGCGCGGCAAGAGCGGCAGAACAATGCTCAGGAATGTCAACTACCGCGCCCTAAAGGACGCGGCTTGCGACTACGATAATATTGTGTCGCATTTGGCTGGTTGACAAGACAGCCTACCCAGGCAAGATATACCCGCCTGAGCTATGTTTCGAGAAGCATTGA
>CABMDX010000355.1 GCA_902385025.1 uncultured archaeon
CATGTAGGGAATAGTGGTTTATTAAGCTTTCGAGGAAATATGAACCAATAGGCTAAATCATCTATGAGGAGCTCCTTCTATTCCCCATATTCGCGGAGTTAAGGTTAATAGTTGGCTGCAAAAACTTGATGCTAGGTACGTGCGTTCATTGAAGTTATCGAAAACAAGGCGTCCCATCCTGGCCCGGGCGGCGCAGTAATACCCGTAAAGCACGGAACCCACGATAAAGGAAATAAACCCATTAAACCATGATCCAACTATTCTGGACATAAAGAAATAACTTTTTTAGACCCGCACTGATTTTAAATTCTATTCTGCACTTTGTTCTATTTTAATTCAAGGAATCTGCATAAAAATCTCTAAATGGAAAATTGCGGATGACTTGGCCCAAAGAATTAATATTTCAAACGCCTAATAAGTATTATATTCCTGATGATTTGGTGGAGAAAGATACCATGGGATTCATAGGTGAGTTTAGGGAGTTCGCCATGAAGGGCAATGTCCTGGACATGGCGGTGGGCATCATCATCGGTGCGGCCTTTGGTAGCATCATCACATCCCTCGTGAAGGATATCATTATGCCTCCCCTGGGGCTAATCCTTGGCAATGTGAACTTCACGGATCTGTTCATATCGCTTGACGGCAAGAGCTATGCCTCCCTGGCAGTAGCTCAGGCAGCAGGCGCTCCGACGATCAATTATGGCCTCTTCATAAATACCATCATCAACTTCATAATCGTTGCTCTGGCCATATTCATAGTAATCAGGCGAGTCAATGAAATGAAGAGAAAGCCTGAGCCTGCAAAGCCCAATACTAAAGAGTGCCCCTTCTGCAAAGAGAGCATTCCTAAAAATGCGGTCAAATGCTCGCATTGCACATCTGATCTTGGTTTGGGCCAATGAAGCGGAATGCGAAAATTGCTGCAAAGAGCGCCTCAAGAAGCTTTATGAGAGCGCAATGACGAAGAAGCGACATGAAAGCTCCTCTCTGTGGGCATAGGCATGTTCGCGCCCCTCGATATGACTCCCGAGCAGCTCGTGATCGCCTCCGTAGTGCTGGTGGGCTGCGAGAGGAGTTCACACACCCACTCATCAGTTGCATCGTCAAGCTGGATGAGGTCCAGTAGCTCCCGAATCTCGCGCCTCTCAATGACGTATGATCTCGTCCATGCTGCCAATTCCATTCTTTCATTAATTCATCAATTAAAAATCCTGAATTTTCAATGCGATCCGATTCATCCCCGGGCAGATACCTAAATCTTGTCCGCCCCGCCCTTCTCCTTTTGCTCTCTCACAAGTCCGCCATAGGCCACTCCAGCCTCAGTCAGCATGATTTGCCCCTCATGCATCTCGATCAGCCCCGCCAGCTCCAGCCGGTGCAGGTGGTAGTCAAGCATGTTCTCGCCTGCGGCCTCTGCAATCTCAGAGACCGTAAGGGCTCCCTCGTTCATGAGGATAATCATCTTTCTGCGAATTGGGCTTTCCAGAGCGTGATGCACCAATGCCATCTCCTCAGGCGACGCTGGCTTGGCCTTTTTTCCAATTAGCATGAATGGATAATTAGCGCTGCAATGGTCTATCTTTCTTTCGGCACTCCGTTATTTCGCATGAGAAACACTCTATTGATATTGATTAATGGGCATTTCAGCCAAATGCCCCTCGATCAATCTTCCTGATCTCGTAGCCGCTTCGTTGAAGGATGTCAATCATCTCTTGAGCTGTAAATTCTCGTTGAGAAGACGATTGATCAAGCATAGGCATCTATGGGAAGTAAGATATCTTCTGAGTGCATTTTCCGATACGCGTTCAAAGACGCATTCCTGCATCCGGAGGATCCAAGCCAGTTTTGTTGTATGGGATCACAGTCCCATATAGCGACTGGCCTACGCTGCCCATATGCAATAATAGGATTTTGTAGACTAAAGCCGTTTTTCATCCTTCGTGCATGTTACGCAGTATCATGAGGTTTTGTGTGAGCAAGGCAATAACCCATTTAATCTTATCCCTTATTGCTGATGCTTTGCACTGCTAAATTATAAATTATCCTGGGAGAGAAATATCCCTGAAAGGAAAGAGCAGGAAGTTCTATATCCATCCTTGCAACATAAGTTCCTGCCAAATTTGATGCTGGAGACGCGCTGCAACGTTGCTCTCACATACTTGCGAGAGATTAGACATCGTTATATTATATACTGATAATATTAAACGTGAAATGTAATTATTACTTATCAAGATAGGCCCAAATCCGAGGAACAGCTTGAATAGAAATTGAGG
This sequence comes from uncultured archaeon, assembly GCA_902385025.1. Lineage (GTDB taxonomy): Archaea > Halobacteriota > Methanosarcinia > Methanotrichales > Methanotrichaceae > Methanothrix. Next base: position 2,274 of record CABMDX010000355.1, read on the forward strand.
AGGAAAGGATTTTGCAGGTTGCAGTAGTTGGCGGCGGAGAATGCAGCCCGGAGGCGGAAAAGGATGCCCGAACTCTGGGCAGGCTTCTGGCAGAGGCGGGCTATATTCTGCTTTGTGGCGGGAAGGGTGGTGTGATGGAGGCAGTATGCGCTGGAGTCAGAGATGCAGGGGGTCATGCTGTGGGAATCCTGCCAGGCGAGAAGAATGAGGGCAATATGCATATCAGCATATCGATTGCCACAGGAATGGGCCAGGCCCGGAATGTGGTAGTGGTCAAGAGCGCAGATGCTGTAATTGCACTGCCTGGCGTCTATGGGACGCTTTCGGAGATTGCCTTGGCACTGAAAATGAAGAAACCAGTCATCGGCCTGCACAGCTGGGAAGTTCCGGGCATGCTAAAGGTAAATACCCCCCAGGAAGCAGCGGAAATGCTTGGACGGATTTAATGATAATAATATGTAAGATAACCTATTAATATGGACTGAAGGTAATCAAAATGAGAAAATTCCTGCTTGCGGAATTTGAAACAATAATTATTATCCTTTTATTATCTGGGCCTGGATTGGCGGCTGATGCATCCCTGAAGGATGATGCCTACCACTATATGAAAAATGGCATTGATGACCAAATCTACAATGAATGGTGGAGCTTCTGCGGATCCGATAACGGTTCTCAGTTCATGTTCGTCTATCTCCTCAGCGATCCCGAAAATCATACTTCTGCCAGAAAGATTCAGGTGCAGGCAATTGTCTTGCAGGACGGGCAAGAGCCTCTTCTGCTCTGCCAGAACAGCCGGGGCTATGGAGGAGATTATGGCTCACCCACCTTCGATATCGATAAGAGCGGCTTTTCATATCAGGAGGAGCAGGGATTCAGGGTCTGGGGCAGCGCAAAGGAGGCAGCAGCAAAAGCAGTCCATTGGGATCTCATCTATCAGCCAGCGTCAAGCCCCTGGCTTGCCACTCCGGTGGCGACCCATGTCGGCCACTTGAAGGGAGACTGGATGAAGTGGCTGGTTTACATGCCTTCAGCCAGAGTTACTGGAATGATCACAATAGGAAACAGAACGGTTAGTGTCAACGGCATTGGGTACCATGACCACGTTTGGGGCAGATGGGCGATGAATGACCCGCTATTTGCCTGGGCCCAGGTCTCGGTTCCCAAAGACGGCTTCAGCCTGACCCTGGGGGAGGCTCGTGGAGAGGAAAGAAACATACTTCTGGGATTGAGGTATGGCGACAAAACCATTTCCTTTGCGAGCAAACAGATCAAATTGAATTACAGCGCATTTGCATTCGATCCAAAGACCGCAACCATCTTCCCCACAGGCTACAAAGTGGCAGCGAGGAATGGAGACTATCATCTGGAGATGACAGTGAATGTGCAAAAGAACGTACCAATTTCAATCGAGTTTCCATGGCCGCAGCCCGGCATCATAGCCTTTCTGCAGGTTGGCCGGATGCAGGGAAAGCTGCTGCTAAAATCAGGCGAATCGTATCGTTTTGATGAAATTGGCTTCTCCGGCTATACATCCCACAGGCTGCATCCCATTTTTGGCAGGATCAATGACGCGGATCCCGCCAATATCACCATCATAGCCGCGAGCGAGAGGACCGGGCAGGAGAAGACTGTAAAGATCTCATCAGATGGCTGGTATTGGCTTGATGCGAATTATTCCGATTATCTGGCTGACGGCTCGGCTCCCTGGGTGGCAGATGGAGATAAGTTGAGGCTGCTCGCGCGAGATGCGAATGGCCAAGAAAGAAATGGGACTATACAGATAAATCTGACAGAAGATCGGCAGGAGGCGGATCTCTAGGCGAAAGTCTTTTTTTTGCTCTGCGAATTTAGGGCATCGCCATCCATGGCGGCCCATGCAGAGGCCTGGGTGGCATTTATTCAAATCAATATAGATCGCTATCTTATAAAATGCCCATATTATTTTTTATTCAATGAAATTCAATTACCTGCCAACATCCCCAGGCTTAATATCCAGTATATCCCAGCAGCCCGTCATAGCTCTCTTTCTCGAATCTCGCGAACACTCGCACATCCCCTTTTTCAGCGGTCAGATTTCCTTCAAAGATCTCACCTTTGAGATCGAGATCACTCCAGTTCTCCCCGCAAGTGACCGACACATTCTCTGCTCCAGGAACCAAAATCTTGAAGTGCTGACCCACTCCAGATTTAAGCCTCCCCTCCATCGGGCTATAGAGATAGGCTCCGGACTCTGTGAACTTGCTGTAGATCATCGGAAATCCGGCATTTGCATTACTGCCAGCAGTTGCATCAACCAGATATTCTATGGCTTCATGAAATATGTCCGGCTCGTCCTTTTGCTTTGCATATACCCTCAAAAGATACTTTCCTCGGACGGGAAATTGCGCTAGAATATAATATTTATCACCAGCCCTCTGTCTGAATACCATATTATCCAGGCTGTCGGTGGATGGATTATTCTCAGCATAATTTAAATCTGCCATCAAGAGGACGCCCTTAGGAGCAAGAATCGAGATATTTATATCGCTTTTTGCCTTGCAGACCCCATCGGAATAATTGCTGACTGCAAGACCATATTTAAAGAAATCCGATTTTACATATATAAGCTGCTCGAATTCCGTCTTTGAGACTGGCCTTGTAAGAAGCTGCCAGCTTTCGTTCTCGGGCAAATGATCGAATATAAACTGCGCCGGAGGGGTCATGAAATAATGATCATCGAATTCCCGGACGAACTTCTTATTTTCATTAATATACCCTGCACCCCATGTGCTGTCCATGAGATACCATGTGCCGTTGATCTTGACTGCATTCCAGGCATGATTCGATGGCTCATTGATGCCAATGCCAGGTTGGTAGCTGTATCCTTTTCCGTATCCGCTGATCCTCACAGCCTCAAGACCTGAAGCGTCAGCGAGGGACTGAAACAGATCTGAGTATCCCTCGCAGACCGATTTCCTGGATCTCAGAACATCGGCAGATTCCATATTGCCGAAGCTTCCTGTATAGTAGCCTTCCACATTATAGTCAATGTTCTCTGCGATCCAGCGAAATATTGATCTGGCTTTCTCTCGATCATTCCTGGCAGGAGCGATAAGATATGCAGCCAAGCTCTCAATGGAGGTCTCTGCCGAGGATGGCGTATTCAGGGCATATTTGTCGATCCTTTCATAGCTATAATCATCATTTTTCGCAGTATCATTGATTTCATCTGCCAGGACCAAGATCGAGCTCGCGGACGGGTCTGTTGCCTTTGCATCCGTTTCATCTGACAATGCCATGATCCCCAGGATTGAAAATGCCATGAGAATCACGATCACAAAAATCGGCATTCGCTTCAATTTATCCACCCGAACATTAAAACAAAAATAGCTTTAAAAACTATAAAACGATCTCCATCATATCGTGGCCCAACGGCCATTTTTTGAGGGCAATCTCGTGTGGCGGATAGAGGTGACTGAGGTGAGTGAGCAAGAGCTTCTTTGCTCCCAGTCGCTCGGCAAGTGCCATGGCCTCGTCTGCAGTCATGTGCTTGCTGATATTGTATCCAGGAGGCGTGATTGCGTCCGCCAGCATCAGATCTGCGTCCTTCATGAACTCCAGGCTTTCTGCAGGTATTTCCATCTTGGTGTCGC
>CABMDX010000356.1 GCA_902385025.1 uncultured archaeon
CGCCTTCCGGAACCCTAGCATCAAAATTCTTCACGCTGAAGCTCAGAGCGCGGTTGAGGAAGTTGCCGAAAGCTCCCACCAATTCGGCATTCACCTTCTCCGCGAATATCTTCCAGGAGAAGTTCACTTCCTTGTTGTGGGCGGTGTAGCTGGCCAGATAATAGCGCAGAAGGTCTGGATGAAGACCCTTCTCAAGATAGTCTTCCTTCACCCAGATAACATTACCCCGGGATTTTGAAAATTTCTTGTCGTCGATCTTGAGCATGCCGCTCGCCACAACAGCCGAGGGAAGGGTATATCCGGCTCCCTTGAGCATGGCCGGCCAGAATATGCAGTGGTGGTAGACGATGTCCCCTCCGATGAAGTGGATGATCTTCGCGCCATCTTTCCAGTATCTCTGCCAATCCTGGCCATTTTTAGCGCACCATTCCTCGGTGAAGGCGATATAGCCTATGGGAGCATCCACCCAGACGTAAACCACCAGTTCATCATGGCCTGGGAACTTGATGCCCCAGGACATGTTGCGCGTGATGCACCAGTCCTTCAGCTCCATCCGCACCCATTCCATGGCGTAATTCCGAGCTGATGCCGTTCCGCCGAGCTTCTCCAGATACCCCAGCAGGAAATCCTTGAATTCCGAGAGCCGGAAGAAATAGTGTATTTGCTTGCGATACTCTGCCTTTCCGCCGCAGACCTTGCAGACTGCGTTCTTGATCTCGCCTGGCTCCAGATGGCGGCCGCATCCCATGTCGCACTCATCGCCCCGGGCCGGCTTCCCGCAGTAGGGGCATTCCCCTTCTACATATCGATCCGGCAGGAAGCGCTGGCATTTCGGACAGTAGGCCAGCTCGATCTCCTTTGAATAGACATAGCCCTTCTCCTCCAGAGCCGTTACCATTTGCTGCGTTCGATCATGGCAGGCAGGGTCGTCCGTATCGCCGAATAGATCGAATTTGACGCCCATTGCCCTGAAGACTTCATCGAAGTGCTTGTGATACCTGGCGACCAGCTCTTTCGGCGTTATGCCCTGGGCTTCGGCATTGACCACGATCGGCGTCCCGTGGGCATCGGAGCCGCAGACGAATAATACCTCTTGGTCCATCTTGCGCATGCCCCGGACGAAGATGTCCGCAGGTACGTAAGTTCTTAGATGGCCCAGATGACAGGGCCCGTTTGCATAGGGCAGGCCGCTGGTTACAAGGATAGGCGATGACAAACTAGAACACCGCCTCGGTCTATGATTTAACAGGCAGATATAGGTTTCCCAGCCTGGCTGCTATTGCCTTTTTTGCCTGAAGGAATCTTGCCAGGCCAGTTGACCCACTATGGGCATGGGGCTATGGCACGGCTATACTTGGAAGTCATCCCTGGATAAGATGTATATAATCGAAATGGCAAACACTTTCCAATAGTATTAAATTAACCATCTCATAAGATGCAATAGATATAACGGGGGTATAAGATGAGATTAATTGTTCTGTCTCTTTTGCTGGCTGCAGTTCTTGGCACAGCCGTGGCCATTCCTCTGCAGGGCGGAAATGGAAATGCAACTGCCACACTCTTCGGGGCGATCAGGACGCCTTTGGCTGATGAGAATGCGACGGGAGAGCTATTGAAGGTGGATATAGGGCTGACCGGAACCGAAAATGCCACTTATCAACTGGTGGACGGAAAGGACAATGTCTTTTTGCCAGGCTTATACAAGCCCCTTCAACCGGGAAGGCAATTGGTTTACTTCCTTATTCCTCAAGACGACCTCTTCAAGTTCATAAATGTGACTCCTGATAGTGGAAAATCATTCAGCATCAATTGGTGGGCAACTCCCAAGGGCGCAAGTTCCAATGCGGTGATAAGGTACTATGGAATCTCCGATTGGCTGATCAACCAGGATGAGCAGGGCATCGTCATGCAGCTTCGCGTGCAGAACAACGGCACGAAGGACCTGTATGTCAGCCCGGAGAACTTTTCCCTCGTGGACCAGTGGGGCTGGTTCTACTATCCGACTCTGGGTTTCGATCCCGAGGAAATAGGTCCTCAAAATGCTACCGTGGGTCGCGTGTTGCTGGGATTTACCGGCATCTCGCTTCAGAGCAAGCCGACTGCTTTGGTTTATGACTACCAGACCGCCAATCAGGTGGTAATTGATCTGGAGAACGATTATGTGCCTCTGTCTGACGCCGTTGTCTACGGTACCGCTGGCAGCTCCACTCAAGCCGCTATGCAGAGCACGGCGCCTGCTGCTATTCCGTCACCCGTCACAGGTCAGGCCGCGAGCAATAACCAGAGCCAGACAGAGAACGCCACGACACAAAAGCTGAGCTCTCTCAAGGATCAGATTGCTGCAAGCAAGGCTCGGCTTGCGGGTGTTTCAGACTCTGGCAGCCAGACGTCTGCGGTTGGCGCAAAGCTCAACTCGAGCCTCGATGCGGTCAGGGCAAGACTGGCCGCAACAAGGGGAGACCTGAGCAAAAAGACCGCCGACAATACAGCAAATAGCACATCTAATAGCACGTCCAACAGCACATCTAACAGCACAGCAAGCACTGTTGGCTGAAGGAACTTCAAAATGGCCGTGTCACCAGAAAGACACATCCACATAGCTGGATGTCTGAGATTCCAATTCCCGGGGCCGCTCATGCCCCGGGCTCTTTCTGGGATTGGTGTGTTTTTTAAGGCATAATGATATCCGGCGTTACAGAACTAAATCATAGCAAAATATATTATTAAGTTGCGCACAGGGGAGTATAATGTTGGGGGAATATTCAGGATGAGATGGATGGCTCTGGCCCTGCTCGTAATACTTGTAATTGGGCCTTCTCGGGGGTATCCGCTGCATGCGAGCAACGGAGTTGTCAACTGCACCATCTATGGGGCCTTCAAGGATCCATGGGCAACGGCAAATGCCAATGCCAACTCTTATGCCGTTCTCAATGTTGATCTCTCTTTGGAATGGATAAATTCCAGCAATAAGTCTTCAATCGGAGCCGCCTACAGCCTTACTGACGGCAACGATCGGGCCTATAAATCCAGTCCCGATTATACGCGAGAGCTGCAGACCAGCCGCCGATTGATCGGCTTTGTGGTTCCCAAAGAGACCATCGCCAAGAGCTTGACTGTGGATCTCTCTACAGATCCGGCTGCAGGCGATCAGTTCTCCATTCCGTTTGCAGAAGTTGCCAATTCCAGCAATGGAAAGGTAACGTTGCTCTATTATGGCATCACACGCACGTGGTCGGATTCCAATAAGAAGACCATCGAGCTGGACATGTCTCTGAACAACAACGATACACATAAGCTATTCCTGAATGCCGAGAACTTCAGCCTGGTGGATCAATGGGGATGGAAGTATGGCAGCCAGGAGTATGACCATTACGGCAGAAAGGGATTATCTGCTGTGAATCTTGAGCCGAATGGCACAATTAGATCCGGGCTTATCTTCAGCTCCCTATCCCCGCTGAGCAGGCCGGCAGAATTGATTTATCGATATTCCAATAACAGCTCTCTGGCACTGGATATTGATCCAGAGGCTGGCCTGAAAAAGATTGAAAAGGCTCCAGAGAAATGTTCAACGTGCGGCAATGCCGAGGAGATTTCAGATGCATCAAGCCTCGCGGGATCCATCAAGGCAACCAAGGCACGGCTGGCCAAGGTGAAGAAAAATAATACTGAAGAAGTCAGCGCTCCAAAGGGGAGGGATGAGCTTTAGATAAGAATAAGGGTGCGTTCACTCAGAACGTGCCCTCTGAACCTCGATTTTCTCACCCTGCTTCAGCCGCTTGATGATCCTCTTGGCCATCTCTGAGGACTTGGCTACGCGGATGTCGCCTCTGCGGCCAACGGTCGCGGTGAACACGGGCTCTTCGCCCACGAACACTTCCACCGACTCTCCTGCCATTCCCTCCAGCCAGATGATAAGATGTTTTGAGGTCTCCTCCATTCGAGGAGCAGGAAGGCCAGGCTCATCCTTTGTGCGAACATCGATATGCAGCCCCAGGTTCTTCTCTATCTGATCGATGTTATTTCCCGCTTTGACGATCACCCTTGCAGCCTCGTCCTGAGGAACATGTATCACCGCGCTTGAGTCGGTGAGCATCTCCACCTGGAAGGGACCATGTACATGGTGAGAGATCTCCTTCTCGATCTCCCGGCTTGCCAGCTTCCAGGATGGCTTTTTGCCCTCTCTGGACACTGGCATGACCACGATCTCCTCGCCATAGGTGTACATTTCAAATTCGGCTTGGCCTGTCTCGAAATCCTTTACCACTATAACTGGCCTTGCCAGGTCCGCCTCCACCATGCCCGTCGGCACCTTGACCAAAAACTCCACATCCAGGACCTTGGTAACCTCGCCCTTCTCAATGAAGACCACGGTGTCAACCACCTGTGGTATCATGCCCAGGTCCACGCGGCCTAAAAGCCGCTGCAAGGCATCTATGGGCTTGTTGGCATGAACCACTCCGATCATGCCCACACCGGCGAGCCGCATATCCGCAAAGACCTGGAAGTCGCGCGTCTTTCTGACCTCGTCGTAAATGGTATAATCCGGCCGGACCAGCAGCAGGATATCTGCCGAGGCCTCCATGCTGCCTTCCAGGGGAGCATATTGAGTAATCTCCGGCGGAACCTGCAGATCGCGAGGCGATTCCAGGGTCTTGACCACATAGTTGCAGCTCAGCAGATACTCGGCCACGCCTGCGGCAAAGGTTGACTTGCCAGAACCCGGAGGCCCGGCAATTAGAATGCCTCTCTGCCCCTCTTTCAGACGGGCCTTCAGCTCTGCATTATGCCGGTACGAGTCGAAGTTCACCCTGGCCACGGGCCGGACGGCAGTGATCTCCAGACCATCGGAGAACGGGGGCTTGGCTATGGCAATTCTCATAGGCCCGAGCTGAATTATAGTGGCGCCCATCTTCTCCATCTCAACATAGCCTTCCGGATCGGCCTTCGTCCGCTCGTAGATCTCCCTTGATAAGTCTCTCAGCTCTCTTTCAGTGAGAGGCCGCTCCCCCAGACGAACAAGTGAGAAGTCACCCACCCGACCGCGTTTGGCCATGGGCACTGCGCCCTCTTTGAGATGCACTGAAAGAGTGTCCTCGGTGAAGTACTTCTCCATGGACAGTGGCTTGATAGCTTCGCGTTGAGGGCGGACATACTCCACATCCAGGCCCATGGCCTCGGACACTCTGGACTGAACCTGATCGCTTGTCAGGAAAGAGGCGCCGAGCTCCAGGGCGACATCCCTGATCATGGCATCGATCTCTCCACCACCTGCAAGCTTGATCTGGTCCAGGTTTGGTCTGATTCCAACGTACTCCAGCTCAATTCTTCCGTTCTTTGCAAGCTCTGAGAGCCTTCGAAGCTCCTCCAGGCCCCTGATCCCTATATCTCGCCCGTGGTTGGCCTGAGCCTCCAGCTCCGCTACCACTGCTTCGGGCACAACAATTCTGCGGCCCTGCAGCTCGCCTGCTTTGATCTTGGCAGATACCCTGCCATCTATTACCACGCTGGTATCTGGCACTAACGGTTGCGCCATTGTTTAAAACATCCCTTTGAGCATCAATTATCAGATGAAACAAAAATAGAGCTAGAGATATACTATATCCATCTTTCGCTTTTTAGCAATCCATTCCAGCACATAATCTATGTCCATCTGTCTTCTCGTCTGAAGGCTTGCCTTTACTACCATGATCGGGCACCCGGACATTGCCTCAGAAATCTTCTGGGAGGATGCCGCCCCAAATCCGGGGTCCAGTCTCCTCAATAAATAAAGCTTGATATCGCTGCAGGCAAAGCCCTCGTCGGTCTTGTGCCCAAATTCAATGCAAACACTTCCGGGAGCCATAAGCAGGCGAAAGGCCACGTTGTAGCTGGCAAACTTGCTTCGATCATAAAGCTTCCTCTCCGAGAGCGCAGGGCACAGGTCCTCTTCCAATATGGTGCGGCCCACGTTCTCCAGCTCTTCTTGCATCTGCCTGGAGTACTGGGAGCAGCCTGCCATCTTCTGAGCTGTGAGGTTCTTTAAAGAGGCGTCCCTGGCGTGGCAGTGCTCGCTTTTGTCCACCATCCAGAAATCCTTGCTGAGCGGGAAGGAGGCCGGAGCATAATTGTCGCAGCTCTTGCACTTTATGTCGATGATGACCTCTTTGCTGAGGAACGGCGCGATGCCCTCCAGTGTATCCAGTGCATCTAAGGCGCGAAAGTCTGCTCCGCTGCCAAGTTTTTTCTTGGCTTCCCTTGCTGCAAAGAGTATTTCGTTCTTGCTATCCATAAGATTTCCTTCATACTCCGAAGTCATGACTCCGGCTGAATGAATTCTGAAAAGATAGTGCATCTTACATAAGAACTTGCCGTGGCTCCGAAAGAGATATATTTACTCATCACTTTTTCGCGGGGAAGAGAGAATAGCCCGCAAAAATTGGAGGTTGGCCCTTGAAAGAAATACGCTTACACGGTCGTGGCGGTCAGGGATCTGTCACTGCGGCCGAGATAATAGCCGTTGCGGCTTTTGAGGACAAGAGGTTCTCACAGGCATTTCCGGCATTCGGAGTTGAGCGCAGAGGAGCACCAGTAATGGCCTTTGCCAGAATCGCCGATCAGCCCATCAGAATCAGAAGCCAGGTCTATGAGCCAGACTATGTCATAGTGCAGGATGTCACCTTGCTCGATGTAGTCGATGTGGCCAGCGGGCTCAAGGATAACGGCAAAATAATTATCAATACCGATCGGCCCAGAGAAAAGCTCAAGCTCAATACTCGTGCCGAGGTAATCACTATTGATGCCACAAAGATCGCAATGGAGATTTTGGGCAGGCCCATCGTCAACACCACCATGCTCGGTGCCTTCTGTGGTGCGAGCAAAGAGATTGGCCTTGAGAGTTTGAACAAAGCCATCTCCGAGCGCTTTAAGGGAGAGCTGGGCAGGAAGAACCTGCTCGCCATTAAAACGGCCTATGAGAGGGTTTCTTAATGGATATAAAGGCAGGGAGACTGGTAGATCCGTGCAGCACCCGCATCACCAAGACCGGTGCCTGGCGGACATTCGTGCCCGTGGTCGATCATGATAAATGCATCAAGTGCAGCCTCTGCGAGATCTACTGCCCCGAGGGCTGCATCCACCAGGAAAGCGGGCTCTTTGTACCCGACCTGGATTACTGCAAGGGCTGCAGCGTGTGCGCTCATGAATGCCCGCGCATGGCGATCTCAATGGTCCTGGAGGATAAGTTATGAGCAAAGGAAGTGATGGTAGTATGCGCCAGAAGACTGCCAATATGAAGGTAGTGGAGGGCTCTTATGCCGTGGCCCATGCGGTCATGCGCTGCCGGCCAGATGTGATCTCGGCTTACCCCATAACGCCTCAGACCCACATAGTGGAGCATCTTTCCCAGATGGTGGCTGATGGAGAGTTAGATAGCGAATTCTTGACGGTTGATTCGGAGTTTTCTGCCCTTTCAGTTCTGGTCGGTGCAAGTGCCTGCGGCGCAAGAAGCTACTCCTCGACCACCAGCCAGGGACTGGCTTTGATGTACGAAGTCCTCTACAACGTCTCTGGCATGAGGATGCCCGTGGTCATGAACGTGGCCAATAGAGCCGTTGGAGCACCCCTCAACATATGGAATGATCAGCAGGATGCAGTGGGTGCTCGCGATGTAGGATGGCTGCAAATTTATGTGGAAAATGTGCAGGAGGCTGTGGACGCCACGCTGCAGGCCTACAAGATCGCGGAGGACCCGGCGATCATGACTCCCACCATGGTCTGCATGGACGGCTTCATCCTTACGCATGTCTATGAGCCGGTGGAGCTTCTTGATCGGGAGCTCTCAGAAGAGTTCCTTCCTCCATATAAGGCCCCCGCAATTCTGGACCCCGCACACCCCAAGACCTTCGGAGCCTTCGCGGACCC
>CABMDX010000357.1 GCA_902385025.1 uncultured archaeon
CCGCCGATGCGGTCAACTAAAACCTCGTCGTGCTCATCTATGAATCCGATGGCTCCATCGCCCGGAGTGAAGGCCGTAACCTGACGACCATTCTTGATGAGCTGTATGCGGACAGCCTTTCTGATGGCCGAGTTGGGCTGCTTGGCCTCAATTCCGACCTTCTCCAGCACTATTCCCCTGCCCATGGGCGCTCCACCCAGTGGGTCGGCCTTCATCTTGCTTCCCGACATCCTGCGGATATACTTAGGATAGCTCCACCGGAGCGTCTTCCTATCACTCTCCAGTTTCCTGGCGGCATAGATTCCATTTCCCATTCATTTCACCTTGAGTAAAACTGCGAATTTCCCTATTGAATTATGATATCATCAACACCATGATGCCTCTGCGCAAGCATCTTGGCTTTTAATATGTTGCGGCCATCTCTGCCGATGGCAATGCCTTTGTCCTTATTTGCTACCTCTACATAAGCCAATCGCTTATTGTTCTTGTTCACGACCATGACATTCTTTATAGCCGCTGGCTGGAAGAGGTTCTCCAAAAACTCTTTAACATCGTCGCTGTACTCGACGATCTCAATCTGCTTTCCTACCGACTTCTTCACCCGGTTGATGTTCGAGCCCTTTCGGCCAATGGCTGCACCCATATCGCCCTTTTTGATCACAAAAATAATGCGGTCGTTATCCACATCCACGACACAGTCTCTGGCCATTCCGCCGGTCAGGCTCTCGAACAACGCAATATATCTGATTCCTTCGGTGGTGAGCTTAAACTCACTCATGCCTCAACACCCCGGATCTCACGCTGCAGTGCCATTATCTCCGAGTCGCCTGGCTCGATGATGGCCAATGCGGCCACGGAGAAGGGTTTCCCACAGGCAGATCCGAGGTCCTTGCCCATACCCTGGTAACCGTAGACTGGTATATCTATAGTCTCCAGTTGCATCCGGACGTCCGCAGGACAATCTTCGGCATATATTATGAGCTTGGCCTTTCCGCCAAGTCCTGCCTCAACCGTCCCGTTTGATCCCAGCACCACACTTCCCGTTCTAATCGAACTTCTTAGAGCTCTATCTACGTTAATCATCGTATTACCTCATCTCTTGCTTGCAACTAGCGTCACGTCTCCCGTGCCGAGCTGAATAGGCTGGCCCACGATGACGTTTTCCGTTACGCCTTTGAGATCGTCTACATCCCCGCGTATGGCTGCGTCCAGGATATGGTTGACAGTGACCTCGAATGCGGCTCTTGCGAGCACGCTGGCTTTCTCGCCTGAAACGCCGTGCCGCCCAATCTGTTTGAGCTCTCCGTCCACGGTCATGATGTCCGATACCAGCATGATATGCCGGACGTCCACGGAAAGACCCTGTTCGCGCAGGGTGTCTGTGGCCTCATTGATGATGGCATTTCGCGCTGCTTCGATGCCAAGAACCTCTCCGATCTCATTTATATTGTTGGTTTTGATTCTGGCGGGATCCACTCCATCAAACTGCATGACCTTCTTCAGGCTGGACCCCTCGGTATAGAGGATATATTCGTCACCCTCCTTGCGGATCACGACGCGCTTGATGCCCTCTACACCCTTCAGTGATAGTCTTTTGATCTTCTCCACCAGCTGCAATAGCTCCCTATAGGAGGGCTCCTCTGGGGCCATGACGAGCAGATTTCCTCTCTGATCGACATCAAGGCCAATCTCCTCCTTCAACTTTGCTGCAACCTCCTCGGCTGTGATTTTGCGCTGCTCCATGGCACCGGGGTTCAGCTCGATAATCACGTTCATCTCTGCCAGGTCCGTGGCAATGGATCCCAGATGGAGAAGGGATGTGGACTCTATTGCCCAGGCCACTTCCCTCGCCAGGTCTCGATCGTGGGCATAGTCCTGATTAAGCCTTATGGTCATCGTCGGCGTGGACGGGATTTTTCTCGCATCCACGATCTCGATTAGCCTGGGCAGACCTAAAGTAACGTTGATCTCGGCCACACCGGCGTAGTGGAAGGTACGCATGGTCATCTGTGTGCCGGGCTCGCCGATGGACTGGGCCGCTACGACGCCTACCGCCTCGCAGGGCTCCACACGGGAGTGCTCATAGTCAGCCTTGACGGTGGTGATGATTTCCGAAATCTGGTCAGGACTTGCCTCTATCTCCAGCAGCCCATCATGCAGGGCTTCTTTTATGCTCAGGGGAAGATCAAGTCCCTCCAGCATTTCCTGGATTTCCTTTTCTGACAGGCTCATGCCGACTCCTTTCTCAGCACATTCTTGATGATGCGTTTGACGTTATCCTTGCTGGCATAGTCCCGCCGGGAGGCATCGACTCCGTCTTCACCATACTGGAACTGGACGATCATGCCCCGCGTCTCCTTGACAGTGCCATCATACTTGACTTCAAGATCCTGCAATGCATTAACCAGCCGGCGCTGCAGGTAGCCGCTCTGTGACGTCCTGATGGCCGTATCCACCAGACCTTCGCGTCCGCCTATGGCATGGAAGAAGAACTCCGTGGGGTTGAGGCCGTCTTTGTAGCTCGATTCCACGAAGCCATGCGCCTCAGCGCCCAGATCGCCGCAGCGGAAATGGGGAAGCGTCCTGCCGGCGTAGCCGCGCTTGATGCGCTCGCCGCGCACCGACTGCTGGCCGACGCATGCAGCCATTTGGGTCAGGTTGAGCATGCTGCCGCGCGCCCCGCTCACTGCCATTACGACTCCCGAGTTGTCCAGGCCGAGGTATCGGCCAGCGATCTTGCCTGCCGTATCCCTGGCTTTTCCAAGGGTCTGCATGATCCTCATCTCCAGGGTTTCATCAAGCGTACGCCCTGGCAGGGGCTCCAGCTCGCCTGCATTGTAGGCTTCAATGAGCTGCTGGGACTTCTCGCGAGCGGTGCGAGTGGTATCATCGATCTGCTCAGCCGCTTCTGGGGGAATGTCCTCGTCATCTATGCCAAAGCTGAATCCAGCATGCATGATGCCCCGCAGCGCAAGCCTGGTCATCCGATCCAGGAACTCGCTCGCCATGGAGGGACTGTACTCCTTTATTATCCTGTCTGTTATCTTGCCCTTGAAGGCGCCCACTGCCTCGGCATCTATGGTGCCCATCAGGAGCTGGCCGTCCCTGATGACCACATAGGCATCATTCTCGCAATCCTCGCCCTTGCAGACATCGCAGTTATAGCAGAAGTCCGCCTTGAAGCTGAGATCAAGTCCCTTTGGAAGGATGAGGCTGAAGATCTGTTTTCCAGTCCAGTAGGGCTCGCCATCCAGCGTGCCCTCGGGCTTGGGAAGCTCTGTGATGTCGAACTTCTTTAAGAGCTCCATGGCTCCCCGGCGATCGATGGGCTTTCTTCCGTGAGTCAGGAGGAAGGAGCCTGTTACGTAATCATGGATCCCTCCGATGATGGGGCCGCCAAATCTGGGAGAGAGAATATTTTCCTGCACGCGCATGAGGATCTCCGCCTCGGCGCGTGCCTCCTCGGTCTGAGGAACGTGCATGTTCATCTCATCCCCGTCAAAGTCTGCGTTGTAGGGCGGACAGACTGCAGGGTTGAGCCGGAAGGTCTTGTAGGGCATGACCTTCACACGATGGGACATGATCGACATTCTGTGCAGGGAGGGCTGCCGGTTGAAGAGGACGATATCGCCGTCCGCAAGCTGCCTATCGATCTTCCAGCCGATATCGATCTGCTCTGCCACCTCCTCGCAGTTTTTGTCCGTAACCTTGACTCGCCTCTGATCAGGCCTTGTGACGTAGTTCACACCCGGATGTCGATCCGGACCGCGACGCACAAAGGTCTTCACAATCTCCATGTTTCGGGCATTGGCGATCATGGGCACGGAGAGCTCCATGGCCACAACCATCGGAACGCCCACCTCGCCGATCCTCAGGTTTGGATCGGGAGAGATGCCCGTTCGGGCGC
>CABMDX010000358.1 GCA_902385025.1 uncultured archaeon
AGATACGGACGGAATCAAGGGGGATGTGCAGATATACATTACATCCAAATCACCGGACTGCATAGCTTTAATCTCAGGGGGGCCAGATGGAAACTGGAACTCTTTGACATCTTTCACTCCAAAGGGCCTGAGGCCTTCTAACCACCAGCCAAACTTTGTTGCCACAATCTCTGAAACATGGTGGGTGGTCGTCTGGTAACCTATGCGAAGCGTTGTGATCTCCTGAACTTTTTTCGGGGCGGAAACGCAACCAAGGGAGAAAATAGCTATGGATGCCAGCATTACTAGAATTATCAGATTTTTCAAATGTATCACCTCATAAAAACGATAATATGTATCTTTTGTCTATATTACTTTTTTGATTATGGAAAAAAAGGATTGTTGAGCAAATTATCTTTTGCTGTTAGCTCCGCCCTAAATCATTTTGCACGGCAGGAATTCAATCTCAACCCCACTCTCTTCCTTGGTTGTGAAGGTCTGTATGAATCCGCCGCAAAGGGCAAAGGCTCTTTCAAAAAATCTCATTGTTCTCTTGTCCAAAGGACAGTGGTATTGGTCCCCTTTCACAGAAATGCGGACTTGGACCAAACCATCACAATAGGATGGATTAAACCTTATTTTCTTTGCCCCGGCACAAGTAAGTCTTTCCAGAAGATCTGCCGCAGCTTCATTGAAGCGTTCCTTGTCCATGCGCACCAGTGGGAGGCCTGGCACCTCTATTATCTCTAATGATATTGTACTGAGGATATCAATATGGCCGATCCTGATCCTGAGGGCCTCGAGGTAGTCTTCAATGCAATCTGCATCAAGAATGGCATCTTCTTTGTAGGGTTTATGCTCAATAGAGATCGATAGCTCTCTGAGAATTGCGTTTATGTCTGTATCCGATACATAATAAGTCGGCTGAAAACCACGGTATGTTATCGTATAATCGTTTAGCATCCTCTGTACCCTTTTTTGCAGCTTCTGATCCAGGACTGTCTCAAGAACCCTGTCCTCAATGGCAGAGTCCAGCTTCACCACGATCTGTCCGGCTTTATGCACCAGTTCCCAATCGAGCTTTCTGCCAAGACGAAGCTCTTCGATAAATCTATGAAAATCCAAAAAATGCTGTTCGATCTGTTGGGCATCAAGCAGCGATTGAAGCTTATCTGCCTCCGAATTTTCTTCTAGCTCTCTGAGTACATGAGATATATAGTCCAGCCTTGCCACAATTATAGTAAAGAGCCTCTCCAATTCCCTTATCTGGTCCTCAGCATAGAGAGCAATGCTCCTCACCCACCATTCAGTAATCTTCTCCAGGCCTGATAGCGATAGTACATCCCGGTACATCGATTCCAAAGAGCTGCAGGCAAGGCTTGCATCAACAATTCTACCGTGACCGCTACAGCAGCAGAGGATATCCTTATGCTTTAGAATCCATAGAACTTTCCTTATGGAATTGAGGAGGTCTGTCTGGCTCCAGCCATAAGCTCCTGCCATACCGGGATTTGGTGCAAAGAAGAGGTCACCCACGAAAAGAAGTCTCCCCAATCTGATACAGACGCTATCGGGGCTGTGGCCTGGAGTATGATAGATCTCAAGCAGGTCGTCTCGGCTTATGGATATAATCTGGCAGTCGATTGCAGGACCATCGACCGTGCAATCAGGCCTCAATTTATTCTCAAGATTCCGGACATTTGTCGGCGGATCGCATCCTCTTGCCTCTGCAATATCGGTCCTCGAAAGTAGCTTGATGTCCACCGGGACAGGACCCAGCTTCTTTCCAAGAAGATCTGCCAGTGTAGCTTTCGAATCCTGGTTTTGGAGAGCTTTTGCACCATATTCTTGAGATGCTATCCGGACATCTCCCAGCATCCTGAAATCTTGCAGGCGCTTCAATTGAAAGCAGTGATCCAGATGGACGTGCGTCAGATATATCACAATCGGCTTTGTCTTCTCCTCCAGCAAATCGGAAATTATTTCCAGTATGGTGTCCGTCTGGTCGTCAAGGGCGCCAGGGTCAATAAGCGCTATTTGCTCCTCTGCATCGAGAAGGTAAGAGTTGGAGGACATCAGGTCTATTTTCCGAATATATGGGTAGATCTGAGCGTCTTCGCTTCCTGGTACCGGCTGCAGGACATTGGCCTGGATCATGATTATCAGTCCTAAAAGATCAGCGATTATGGATAACAGGTTGTGCATCATATTTAACAATTACTTTTAATAGCAAAAGATCATCTATTATTCTGAGAAAATTGTTTGGCAGCTTCCTGGCCTGCCTTATGTTTTCTCTTACATATTCGAGAGCTTTGGGAGCAACAGGTTTTACAATTAAGCCCCAAAAAATCGTTGCGGGAAGGAATTATGAATCTGCGCTTCAAGACGCTGATTATTGTGGGAGCGTCACTCATCTGTTTGATAATAATTTTATATGCAACAGCACAAATGGAGCTCCGAAATAGCTTCTCAAAGCTGGAAGAGCAGGATACTCAGAATAACGTTCTGAGAGTGCAAAATGCCATAAATAGCGAGCTGGCAAGTCTTGGGGATCTGGCAGACTACTGGGCTGCAAGGAATGATACCTATGACTTTATTAAGACTGGAAATATTTATTTTATTGATTACAATATAGCAAGCGGTAGTCTCACCAATGAAAGCCTGAATAATACAGGAGTCAATCTCATATTGTTTATGGATTCCATCGGTCAGATCGCATTCGGCCGGTATCTGAATGCCAGCGGCAAAGCAGAAGATATTCCGCAGGGTTTCATCGATCAGCTATCCCTCTATGGTTTCTGTCCAGGATGCTTCGACAAACAGAGCAAATTTTCTGGCATTATTATGCTCTCAAATATGTCAATGCTGATTGTCACCCAGCCAATAACAGGTAGCAAGCGATACGGCCCCCCCTCTGGAAGAGTAATACTGGGCCGCTACTTAACGGACAATGAGGTTGGCAAGATCTCTGAGACGGTTCAAATGAGTCTTGCTATTTATCCTATTCAAAGCAATCGAATGCCTGCTGATTTCAGGCAGGTCAAGTCCCTTATTTCTGATGATGTACCGATATTGGTAAGGCCATTGGATCAAGGTACCATTGCCGGATATACTCTGCTAAAGGACATCTATGGCAAACCTCTATTGATCTTGAGGGTGGACACGCCCCGAGACATCTTCCGGCAGGGAACTGCAAGCATGCAAAATTTCATAATTATATTTTCAGTTGCAGGCCTGATCTTCCTGATCCTGACTCTGGTGTATCTCGATAGATCGATACTCTCCCATTTGAGCAACCTCACGGCAGGCATTACCCGTATAAGTAAGAGCCAAAACATGTCTTTTCGAATCAAGGAGCAGGGAAAAGATGAGCTATCGAACCTTGCCAACTCCATCAACAGCATGCTCTCTGCCCTGGAGGAGGCTCATAAAGAGCAGAGAACGAGCGAAAAACGCTACCGTGCTGTGGTAGAAGAGCAGCCCGATCTCATCTGCCGAAATCTTGTTGATGGGACTATCACCTTTACCAATGATGCATTCTGCGATTTTTTTTCCATGCACCTGGAAGAGATTCGAGGCGGAGATATGGATCAACTGGCCGAGGAGGGACATTTGAAGCCTCCTCTGGAATTGAAGAGTATACTATCCCCGGATAGCCCAACCTTTACATATGAATGCCAATCCATCCTTCCCAGTGGAACGCACTGGCTTCAGTGGACGAGTCATGGCATATTTGACGAGTCCGGGAACCTGGTGGAGATTCAGTCAGTTGGCAGGGACATAACTGAGCTCAAAATGATGCAAGAAGCTCTAATGCAGTCTGAGAGAAGGCTTGCGGATATCATTGATTTTCTGCCTGAGGCCCTTCTGGCCATAGACCTGGAGGGCAAAGTGATTGTATGGAATAAAGCCATGGAGCTGCTCACGGGCTTCAAGGCGGAGGAGATGCTCGGCAAAGGAAATTATGAGCATTCTCTGCCATTCTATAGAATTCGCAGGCCCATCCTTGTAGATATGGTGTTGACGCCCTACAAAGACATTGAGCGCGAATATTTCAATATCCAGAAAGACGGCACAACGGTTTTGGGCGAGACTTTCATTCCCACATTTGGACAGGGCGGCTCTTACCTTCTTGGCAAGGCCACAGCTCTCTGGGATGCTTCTGGCCAGATAGTTGGCGCCATTGAATCAATAAGGGATATGACCGATCGCAGACTAATGGAGCAGAAGCTGGAGAGGTCAAGGGCCGAGCTGCATATTGCAGCCGCGATCCAGAGAAGGTTCATTCCCGAAAAGATTCCGGTTATTCCTGGTTTTGAGATTGCAGCCGTATCTATTCCTGCCATGGAGGTGGGAGGTGACTTCTATGATTTTATCCCTCTGCCGGAGGGCAGATATGGATTGGTGATTGCCGATGTTGCGGGAAAGAGCATACCTGCGGCCCTGTTCATGGCCCTCTCCAGAACGATAATCCGTGCCAATGTCGCCCATCAATCCAGGACTTCCGACGTGCTGAAAAATGCAAACAACATGATTGCGTCGGATGCGACGGCCGGCATGTTTGTGACGCTGCTGTATGGGATTCTTGATGGTGAGACACTGAGCTTCAACTATGCTGATGCAGGCCATCCTCCGCCCTTGCTATTTCGGGCTGGAATTGAGGTGCTTGTCGAGGAGCCGGTAACAGGTATCGCTTTAGGGGCAAAGGAAGGTGCAATATATGAGGAGAGCACTATCAAGTTCTCGCCTGGCGATGTGGCCGTCTTCTATACGGATGGTGTCACCGAAGCAATGAACACCAAGGGAGAAATGTATGGACAGGGCCGGATCGCTGATATGGTCAGCAGGTCGCGGCAGATGTCTGCGGAGATGATTTTAAGAAGGCTGCAAAGCGACATTTCCAGTTTCAGTAGCGGGCGAGAGCAGAATGATGATATTACAATGGTTGTGCTAAAGGCGTGCAGGCATTTGGAAAAGCATTCTGAGCTCTGTGTTCGATCTATAAAAGAGGCGATTCCCCTGATCAATGCGTTTCTGGATGATATCATGTCCTGCTCGGGTTTTGGCAAGAAGGAGATCTCCGAAGTTCAGCTAGCTGTTGAGGAGGCTGTAATCAATATTATCCATCACGGATATCGTGGTTCGGAGGGGTCCATTCACCTCAAGTGCGACTTTAGGGATGGCTGCCAAAAAATTGTCATTGAGGACAGTGCACCTCCTTTCGATCCCACAACTTATAGTATGCCTGATCTTGCTTCTGATTTGGAATTAAGGCGGATCGGAGGACTGGGAATTCATCTTATCAAGTCTCTGACTGACGGGCTGAAGTACGAATTCCGGGACGGCAAGAATCGATTGATTATGATGAAAAAAAGCCAAGACTGATTGATATGATTGCTGCATCCTGAGAGAATGAATGCAAAATATAAATGGACGTGAGATAAATGGAATTGCGGGAAAAGGATTTGGGAGATATTTTTGTTATTGAAATATCTGGGCGAATGGACACCCTCAATTCAAAGGATTTGGATGCAAAATTGAATAATGCAATAGGCCGCAATATGTCCAAAATAATCATCGATTTAACTGCGGTGGACTACATTAGCAGTGTGGGTCTGAGGGTCTTGCTTGCATCCCTAAAGAAGCAAAAAGCAAATAAAAGATCCCTGGAACTTGCGAATCTGCAGCCTTTCGTGAGGGGTGTCTTTAAAGTAACCGGTTTGGATAAGATATTCACCATCTATTCGACACAAGAAGAGGCAATCGAAGGGATCGCCTTTGAATAGCAGAGATTGTGGAACGATGCGGGTTCAGGAGAATAATTTTAAAGGTATTCTTGTGTTGGAAATAGCTGGCAGAATCGATTTCGCGACATCCTATCATCTGGATGTGTTTTTGAGCCGGGCAATTGATAAGAATCCTTTGATAATCCTTGATCTGACCGAAACCGAGTATGTAAGCAGCCTCGGCCTGCGTGTTCTCCTGGCGGGCTTAAAGAAGCTGAGAACAAAGAAGGGGGATATGAAGTTGGTTTCGCTTCAGCCTACTGTCAAGGAGGTCTTTGAAATATCGGGGCTCTCAAAGATCTTCTCCATTCACTACAATTTATCGGATGCCCTGGACAGTCTTGAGCCGCAGACGCAGTAATTGTCAAGAGAGGAGCACTCTCGTGAATGATTGCCTCCTTTGACCATACTGATTTGTACCTCCATCGCCATTACCTCCTTTATGCCAGAGCTGCCAGAGGTTGAGATGGCCCGCAGATATTTGTCAGCCACATCGCTTCACCAGCCCATAATAAGCGCAGAGGTGATGGATTCGCGCATTCTCTTTGGCATTTCGGCAGATATGGTGGTGCAGAGTCTGATCGGGCAGCAGTTCAACAGTGCCCTGCGGCATGGCAAAAGGCTTTTTTTGGAATTGTTGCCCGATCTATGGCTCACACTTCACCTGGGCCTCACAGGCAAGCTGGTCTATTTGAACGACCGGGATGAAGTGCCTCGTCACACCCGGCTGCTCATCACCTTTGAGAATGAGAGGCGCCTGGCCTTCGATGATCTGAGGATCTTCGGAGAAGTGGGCCTGACGATCAGTCCGCAAAGATTCCTTCTGGAGAGAAAGATTGGTCCCGATGTCCTGGAGATTGATCTTGCGGGCTTTTTGAAAATCATGATGCTCAGACGGGGAATTATCAAGGCGGCCCTGCTCAATCAGCATCTTGTTGCGGGTCTTGGGAACCTTTATGCTGACGAGTCTCTCTTTCAGGCAGGCATCTGTCCCAGGTCGCGCGCCCTGGATGAAGAACATTTGAAGTTGCTTTTCTGCAGCATAAAAAAGATTCTGAGCCGGGTTCTATCTGTCCGGGCAGATCTGGATATGTTGCCTGATTCTTATCTATTGCCTCACCGCCATCCTGGTGGAGTGTGTCCGTGGGATAAAACCGTGCTGCGGCATGAGAATGTAGTTGGAAGGACAAGCTATTATTGCCCGAGGCATCAAAAGATCGTTGGATCTGGCGGCTCTTGAGGATTGCAGATCTTCTGCAGTCATATCTTCATGGACCCGGCGTTTATTGCAACGATAACTGTGCTAAGACTCATAAGCAGTGCTCCAGCAGCAGGGGTCGGAATAATGACCAAAGAATAGAGAACTCACCCCGCCAGAGTAATCA
>CABMDX010000359.1 GCA_902385025.1 uncultured archaeon
CCAGATCCGTGCTCAGCGTCGGCTCTCCAGATCCGGCAAAGGTCAGGTGATCGAATGGCTCGTCCCTTTTGGCCAGAATCTCGCCAAGAACCTTCTGCGGCAAAACGAAGCGATCACGGCACGCGGTCATGCACGCAGTCTTTCCCAGCTCACAGTAGATGCAGTCCAGGTTGCATGTCTTGTGCCTAAGCAGGTCCACGCCCATGGAGAGGCCCAGGCGGCGAGAGAGCACAGGCCCGAAGAGGTATCCCATAATTCTTTCCTTTCTGTTTGACGAGTAGATCTATGTTGAGATTTAGACTTAATCCTACAGTCTCCAGGCTCAGGCGCGCCCGGAGCAGATGTCAGCAAAGCTTATGAGACGCTAAAGCTAGATTAATCCTCCATGGACAAGGCTCTTGAATTGATCAGGATACTCGGCCAGAGCGATGACTATTTCGAACGCCAGAAAGCGGCATGGGCTCTGGTGAATCTGGGTGAGCCTGCCGTGGACGATGTTGCCCGAGCCCTGGAAACGGGCGAGTTCTCGGACCTCAGATACAAATCCGCCTGGATCCTGGGAAAGATCGGCAGCCGAAAGGCCATGGAGCCCCTCTGCAGGGCACTTTTAAGCGATCCCGATCATGTGGTCCGCGAATGGTCTGCTGCTGCACTGGAAGCTCTCGGCTTCCAGGATGCTGCGCCTACACTGGCAGTGGCCATGAAACGCGACAGCGCAAGAGACGTGCGCCTGCGCTCTGCTGTGGCGCTGCGCAGCCTTGGGGCCGCAGATACTCTAAGGGAGCTTCTGAGCTATGCAGAGCCCGAGGTTCGTGGTATGGCAGCGACCGGCCTTGCAAAGATCGGGCACCGCGAGTCGCTTCCCGAGGTCGCCCGTCTGCTGGAAGACGAGGATCTGGAAGTTCGCCGGAGGGCAGCGGCCTACATGGCGGAGTTTGCCTGCGAGGAGGCACTGGAGGCCCTCTCTGTAGTTTTGAAGGATCGTGAGAGTCTGCTGCGAACCGAGGCGCTCAAGTCCCTGGCAAAAATCAAAGGCGAGAAAGCATGCGACATGGCGCTGCAGGCTTTGTCGGACGAGGACTGGTTTGTTCGTTATACTGCCGTCACCGCGCTCGGAGAAATAGGCCATAACAAGGCTCTGGACACTCTGGTGGAGGTCATGTTCGGCCAGGAGGATGAAGAGATCAGGGCCTGGGCTGCCTGGAGTTTGGGCGAGATCGGAGACGAAAGGGCAGTGGAGCACTTGCATAAAGCCTACAAGACCTGTCCGATGGAAGTGATGAAGAAGGCCAGGGACTCATTGGTGGAGATATTCAAGCAAGAGGTCTGATCTCGAGGGATGTCAATAGGACAAAGGAGTGCCTTCGATGAGAGCCACAGAGTTCTGGAATAAAATCTTTTAGATGAAAAGATGCTAAAATCAATTAACGGAACTTAGAAGGTATACACCCTATCACTTCCAAACATCATATCCTCCACCATCAGCAGATAGAAATCAACCGACGATACCGAAGGGCGCTCGGACTGCACGCCTCTTGCATCCATGTCCTCTTTGCAGACATGGACGCTGCCTTGCGGTAGGGTTTCGATAGAAGTTGCGAGCAAATTATAGACTCCGTCTCCGGCGAGGTACAGAGCTGCATTTTTCGAGCGCTCGATGAGCTGGAAGCATAACCTTGCCCGCTCACTTTGAGGCGGCTTGGTCAGGAAAAAGATTGTTCTATTGTCCGCTTCATCATTCCTGCATTCAATTCCGCCAGGGTTCAAGAGTCATTCCTCCTTTCACAAAATGATAATGCATTCAGCAGATTCGATCAACTCCAGGAATCTCTCACTATCTACCAGCTCCACAAGCTCGGTAAGGCCCTGATTCATGAGATTTCGTTCAAATAGTGATGGCTCATGTGCAAAGACCCTGACTTCAGGGTATGAGTAGAGAATATCTGAGAGGTTCGGAACCTCAAGAGCACTGCTGTCCTGGCCAGCCAGCGCGAGGTAGACTCCATCGGCGTAGAGACCCAGTGTAACATCCATTTTGATGCTCACTGCGGCAAGATTGAGCAATCCAAAGGCCTTTTCGCTGCCGTAGGGGGCTGCATCGAGAAGATAGAAGATGGATCTCATCGTGATAGTGCTATGACCCTATCGCTCTTGCATAGCATCTCTGCAAGATCATGAAGGCTGGTGATCTTTATTTCCTGATAGTAATCCAGACAAATGCCATCCTCTCCCGGCTGGAATCCTCTGGCAGCCGCGCACCTGGAGCATGCCCGAACACTGGCACCGCTCTGGGCAAGCTTCCTGAAAAGCTCTCCCGTGTTCGCAAAAAAAGAAGGCTTCTGGCCGAGCTTTGGAATGTGAACTGCATCCAGATACAGGAATATATTTACATGACAACGTTTTAATGCAGGGATTGCAATCCTATATGCCATTTCTGCATATTCCGAGATGTAGGGCCCATCCGTTAGAACGATGGTCAGAGTCTTCATTCGCCAATTCTCCTATAGATACTCCATAATTGCTCGAAGGTGCTCCAGGTTAGCCGTATATTTAGCATCCAGCAGCGGTGTGCATTTATCAATGGAGGTCTCACGCCCGACCAGCCGAATGGCAAAGGAATAGCAGCTCTGCTCCCCGCATACCCGGCAGTCGGTCTGGGGAAGATACTGATAGATCTCTGAATGGTCCACCTTGACCTTCTCACGCGGCACTGGAGTGATGCCACTGGCGATTGCACCATTGATTGTGCTCTTCAGATATCCAAGGACCTCTTTTGCCTCCTCTTCGCTCTTGATCATGGTCATCGTAACATTTCCGGTTGCGTAGATAGTGATCAGGATATTGCCTTTCTGAATTATCAGAGCTCCAATCTTCTCAGAATATCTGGCCCGCGGGAACAGAGGCTCCAGGAGCTTGAGGGGACTGCCTATTGGAGGAGAAACCCTGGCAATTATCCTGAATTTGGTGACATCTGCAATGCAAGGCAAAAGCTGCCTCACCTCTGTAATCTCTATAGGTTTCGTTTCGGCAAGGGATTTCCTGGTCTCTGTGGGCTTTTCGGCCTTCGATTCCATGAAATTCTTCCCGAAATCGGTCAAAACAATATTTCCGTCCTTCACTTCAATCAAATTTGCCTGCGCAAGAAGCTGGAGATGATAGTCCAGCATAGAGGGACCTACAGATTTAGATACCTCTTCCTGCGTTTGGCCACTTTCGACAAGCATCGCCATGATCTTCCTTCTCGTGGCATTAGCCATTGCATTGCTCACGAGTTTTACCTCTGCGGGTCCTCCTGTCATTTGGCACCACCTGCTCACTTTATTACATTTATTATCCTGCCTTTGTACTTTATCAACATCGCAAGATTGATCAATTCTATTGCGGCTCCATCGGATAGCCTGTAGTGACACCACTTTCCACTTTTGCGTTCCTTTATCAGGCCCGCATCCTCCAGTATCGAAAGATTGCGAGATACAGAGGATTGCGGTTTCTTTAAAGCGATCATTATATCGCAGATGCAGAATTCTCCCCCGGCGAGGAGCTTCAGAATCTTGAGTCTGGTTGGATCTGCCAGAGCCTTGAAGACCTTGACCATGCAATTTATCTCATCTTCATCTATCCTTTCCATCAGACTGCAAATTCGGAGGCATCGCTCTCTGGCTTTATCTTGATCACCAATCAGCCTCATAAGGCTCTTTTCAGCCTCGCAGCACGGATCCTGGCATTTGCAGGTCTCATCGTTTTGCTCCGACATTCTACTCTGATGATACAATTCATTCATATATAAGCATTTCTAGATTTGTATTTATCAGAATTGGACTTTTGATAGATAAATAATAAATAAAAATAAATAATAATTAAAAAAAACAAATATTAGCCTATTTGAGTATTCCTCTAATGACAAAATATTCGTGCATTTGATAAATTCATAGAATCTGTAATTAATCATTGAATTCAGATTAATGGATATAAGAATTAGTTGGATAACGCAAAACCTATAAAATCTATAAATATCTTTACATTATTACTGATAATATATGTATCCAATGATACGGGAGGAATAGCCGATCAACAGTATAATTTCATTTAGAGCCACACGAATGGCTATTCAATGTTTATTTTATCTTTGCAGTCTGCATTATCTATTACCATCTTCAAAGAAGGGGCTAGCTCTAGGATTTCTTCCATTGGCATATCTTGACCATCAATCGAGAAAGCATATTTCATCTCCTGCTCGACAATGAGCATGGCAAGAGGAGTCACCCAACATCCCGTGATAAGTTTCTCCTCGGTCTTTAGGAGTTTTACCGAAACCACGAGATAAAGATCTCTCTTGTCGGCTTTTATAGCGTCTCTTATCCGAATCTTTGTTTCAATATTGAGCAGCCCAATTTGCTTCATTTCAGGCCCACCCCACAATTTCTTTCAAGAGCAGTCTTATTCTCCTATCCCTCAGAGACCTGAATATAGCCGCCACAGGCCACAGCAATCTGGCCTTGATCCTGGCTGCCAAATCCCCATCCAGACGATATCCCTCAAAGCAGGGCTCAAAGTATATGTTTGCCCGATAAAGTCCCAGCACAGAGATGATTGACCATAGGTAGCCATTCATAATAGCGGTCTCAACGGGATCGTCAAGCCCAAAGCAAAGGCGGCAGGAAAGCTTCTGAAACATAATAGATCTCAGAAGATCTCCCAGCAGGCTTAACATGGCTGGAGCAGCATCCAACAGTGAACCTGCATCAGGCGTCTGAATGAATCCGCGTTTCTTCTCTTGCTCCTTCTTTTCTTGCTCACTTTCCACGCCTCTGGCAACACTCCCTGCCTTGCCATAGCCAATTTCTGCATTTCTGACGCAATCCTTTCCATCTCTTATCTTTGCCGGTTCATCCTTATCCGAATATGCTCTAAAGTCGTCTTCAGGTTGAGAAAGGATCTCTCCTTTCTTTATGGTGACTCTCAGAGCGGCTATTTTGTAGTGTCCCTGAATTTGCGGCCCCTTTTTGCTCATGCTAAAGGAGAGCTGAAAAGGAATAATTAATAAAATACTAATTATAATAATGAATGCCGCACTTAGTGTGATCAATATTAAGAACAAATCCCATAGAATGAAAGGAAAATGCATCCTCAAAATCCCCGGCCAAGGTCTTACTCGATCTGGATTGATTTTGTGTCTGCAGGTCTCCTTTTGTGGCCTGTAATCTTCTCCATAATAGCATGAGCAGCGTTTGCTATCGGTTCAGCAGGAAGCGATAGCGGAATTACTTTCACGCCTTCAGGTCCGGGGATTCCTTTGAATACGACCACAACAGCCACTGGAAAGACACCCACACCCCCGCCGGCGCCGCCTCCCGGGCTCTTCTCTGGTTCACTTCCTCTGCGGCATTCTCCTGCACCAAATCCCATGCCCATCTTTGCTATGGGAATGATGAATTTGTCCTCCAGCTCTATTGGCTCGCCGGCGATATTGCTGGTCGACAGAGACTTGAGAAGTTCATCGATAGCTGTTTTTATGGCATCTTCCGCTGGCACCTCTATCTCCCAAAATAACTATAGCCACTGGCATATTTACATCTTCTGCCGGGCATCAGGCGAGAAGATGCTGAGATTCGACTGGGTTTCTAGCAGCAATGGATCGATAAAGTTTATCTATTTTTTTAGGCGCTGCTCCAGTGCCAATTCCTGGAAAAGCTCAAGCAATGGGTGCAGAGAAGCGGGAACTGTGATATCGTTAAATGATAATGACTTCGATTTTCCGCCTTCAGTGATGCTGAGCTTATATGTGAAAGCATCAGGGAACGATTGTGAAGATCGTTCCAGATCGCTTTGTTGAATCTCCATGACCTTTGATCTCTTTACCAGATCCAATAGCTTATCACGAGTCTCCACAGGAAGAACATCTGTATCGGCATGATATTCTAATTGAAGCGGAGCATATCCTCCTTCGCGCTCGAAATCAATTCGCATCAGTGTATATATGTGGCTATTGCCAGATAAAATTAATGGCAAGGCAGCCTCATTTATTCTTTTTGGGCCTGGTGGCTGCCACATGCCATTCATTGATCGATTTATTTGGTCGGGAGTCCTACTTCCTTGAAAGCTGCTCGAACTGATTGGGTTGAACCTTGAGGCACTTGCTTCTTATTGGTAAGATCTCTCGCAGAATCTGCAATCTTTTTGAC
Organism: uncultured archaeon; assembly: GCA_902385025.1. Classification (GTDB taxonomy): domain Archaea; phylum Halobacteriota; class Methanosarcinia; order Methanotrichales; family Methanotrichaceae; genus Methanothrix. Next base: position 6,183 of record CABMDX010000359.1, read on the forward strand.
GGCAAAATTAAAGTCGGCTGTGGGGATGAGTTTCTTCAGCGCTTCATACCAGATCAGAGCGGCCTTGTCAGTCCCTATGTCCATCGAAACGAGGTAGAATGCCTTGTTGGGAATTCCACTGTTTATATGCACTCCATAATTATCGGAGGAGCCGTTATAGTAATCTTTCATGTGATCTGGCTGTGGATCTTTTCCGAGCAGGTCGTTGTCGTAGGCGGTTCCCGGCGCTTTCATGGAACGAAGCGCTTCTCCGTAGAGAGTCGGTCCCATGATTTCGTTGCCGATAAGCCAGTCAGCCTTCTCAGCCGTGACCTTATCATAGTACTGCTGGATTGCGGACCCAATAACATCGGAGAAATGCTCATTTAGTGCACCTGACTGGCCTTTGTATACAAGATTCGCTGTGTACTGGGTCACTCCGTGTGTCAGTTCATGAGCCACTACGTCAAGTGATTTGTCAAAGGCGGTAAAGATCTTGCCATCACCATCACCAAAGGTCATCTCGTCGCCATCCCAGTAGGCGTTCATATATTTTACGCCGTAATGGACATTCAGGATCAGGTCCAAACCATTGTCATCAATGGAGTTCCGCTTTAAGGTATTTTTATAAAAATCCCTTGTAACGCCAGCAAAATCATAAACCAAATTTACATCCTGATCTCCGGTTGCTGGATCTCCTTCCTTTCTAACAAGCTTGACCCTTTGTTGCCCTTTATTCTGGCAATCATATACATAGCGCAGGGGATTTTTTGCGGCAGCTTGCACTAACGAATAGACATTTATTTCTCTCGCGCTCCTCTTAGCTGTGGTCTGATTGCTATCCCAGGCGGAAATCCTTGCTTCCTCAACATTTGCCTTTGCCAAATTTTCGAGGACAAACGGTGGAATAAAACCGCATCTGCTCATATTCCTTCATCTCCTTCTTTTCGCGAACATGGCTGTACAGAACTGACGTTCTTGATGCATATTATATTTTATCAGATTTGTTATAGAGATACACACCAGAACAATGCTTTAATGTTGATTTTCATCTATTTAAGATTTTTGGGATATAAATTTTTATATTCTTAATTTGAAAATGTTAATTTAATTATTTTAACTAAAGCAGTTCGTGGGCGTCACTATGGAAAAAAGATCATTAAAAATTGATGCCGTTGATATCACCTGATGGAGGCTGAGGATCACAGCATAAATGGACCTTTCTATCATCGCAAAAAATGTGTCCTCGGGAATTGAGCCGTTGCAGGTGCCTTGAAACACGTGCAATCGAAGATGCCCTTGGTGCTCTTGCCCAGGTATCCCTGATCCTTCGAGGTCATGCTGCTAAATCCGCCATAGCAACAAGGCAGCCAATCATCGCCTGATTGCTTCAAGTAGTAGGGCACGTCAAGAGTTATATTCCTCTCGATGTGATAAATTCCAAAATAATCCTCATCGATGACAATTGCTGGTTTCTTCCAGCCTGTCGTGAACATCACAACATCGCCAGTCAGATCCGTTCTTCCGAGAACATTGGAAAGGTCCTTGCCTGCTTTCAAAATTCCGATATGGGCTTTGCCATCTGTTACATCTTCATTTATATTCATCCTGGTGTATCCATCTCCTTTCTTCTCTGGATCATAAGTATAGTTGAATGTCTCTTTTGCTGTAATCTCCAATTCCTTATTCAGTGCGTGGGCATAATCAACTTCATGGTGCATGCTGCTCCCCCCGCGATAGTTCTTAACCCAGGTCTTCTCCTTAAGCAAGGACTCATAATCCAGAGGGCTTGCGGCATAGTAGCCGTTTCCAATGGCAATTATCATGGGCGCATAGGTCATGACGTTATCTTCCTTGAACTGAATGCAGTTCTGGTCAAAATCATTATAGTCCGAATAAGCATTATGCGTCTTTCGGGTTAAATTTTGGTATGTTAAGATGGCTTCATTATTTATGGAGCCACTGCCATGTCCATAGTTTTTCAGCTCTACATTTCCTGCCTGTGCATACATATAATTCACAAAGTAACCGTTGCCTTGTGTATTTGCCTCATATCTGAACGATGCATTCTCCTCCTCAAATCCATTCGGGTTGGAAGATGTGGCGGGCCATACCGGAGACTTGCCTGATTCCATTTTGCCTGTTGCATTGCAGCTCCACATGAACGCGATCAATACCAATGCAATCGATATTGCATGTAATGCTTTCTTTGAATCAATCTGCCCAGAAAAGGCTGATAGCATCTCTCGTATCCAATTTGTCATCCTGCATCCTACCTTATTAAATTGAATATAGTATATATAAAAAAATTAGATCAGTTAACTTTATGAAATGGGTTTAATTATCAAAACCTATGCAGCAGCCTTCAATGTGCCCTGACTATCATAGTTCCCACTTGCAAGAGACTTTATGAGAAAATTCACATACATCTCCGCCTCAGCGGGATTTTGGGCGTCCTTGAGGACTGCAATGAAGTTGTCCATCCTGTACTCGGGAAGATCGAGAATCTCAATCCCTTTTTCAGTTGAATTCCTATACGTCTCAAACATGCCCTCCCATAGGATAGTGGCATCGGCCCTCCCTCCAATCACGGCATCCAGTTGAGCTTCGTTGCTGGATGCATTCACTTCAGAGACATCTAGGCCTTCTCTTTCAATGATCTTCCTGGCCAGACATGCACCGGGGACATGCTGGTCCGTAACTGCAACTCTCATTTTAGACAGGTCATCCAGAGAACTTATGGGGTCGCTCTTTCGAAAGATCATCAAAGCTCTTTCCGAATATAGATATGCATATTCGTAAATCCGCTTTTTTTTCTCCAGTTTCTTCATTCCTGATAGATTAAAGAGCGGATAATCCTTTTCCAAGATCACTACGTCTGCCATGCTTTCGTTTTTCATGACACTTTTGACCACCATCTCACGACCACGAACAAGAGTAATATTGACTGGAATTTTGTTGGCATCGCTAAATGATTGCGAAATCTCCTTGATCGTACCCTCCAGAATATTATCGGTAGGCCCAATCACCTTCAGCTCAAAAGGACTCTGGCCTAATGCCATCCCTATTGCTATAATAAATACCAAGAAAAATATTGGCGCAATATTTCTGGCGCATCTTCGTTCGCTTCTCCACTGTTCTATTTTTGATTCAGGTATCATTTCCTGTCCTCTTAGCCAATAGAATAACAATAGTGCAACAAATAGAACCCCGATATAAGTCGCAAGGGCGGCAGCATCCTGTATCGGGCCGAACCATCCCGAGTCTGCATGCGGCTGCAACACGGCTATTTTGTAGACCGCTGGCATCAAGATATCGCACATCTATAGATCACCCCCTCATTCCTGACACATTCCGCAGACTTTGCACTGCTCCTGACTGCAGCTTCCTATGCATGGATTCTTATCAATTCTCTTCAGCCGCCCTCCGCATGATGGGCAGCGAATATCCTGGCCATGCTTGCCAGAGGCGCAGGGCAGCATCTCAAAGGTATAGCCGCAGGAACGGCACTGAAAGCAGCGCTGTCTGGCAGGCATTTTTGTGACAGACATTCTATTATCAGCACCTCTCTCTAAGGGTAGCTTCCAGACTGGACTGTTCACGCTCACATCAATTTCTCTGGCAAAGTTGACCATTCCATCATAGCCCTCGAAGCTGGTCGTGCGGTCGTGGTTGAAGTCGCAGAAGGCGATTCCCAGCTTATAGGCCAGGAATCTCTCCTTGACTCCG
>CABMDX010000360.1 GCA_902385025.1 uncultured archaeon
GCTTCCAGATTGTTCGTCCCATCGACCAGAGATTGAGGGTAGTAATCGAAGATTATCCTGCTGCCCTTCCCAGAATTTCGCGCTATAAAGGAGAGTGTCTCATCCACAGCTCGGCCTGGTATGTACATGATCAGTCCTTCCATGACAAAGAGGCTCTTTTGTGATCGGTCATATCCATTTTCGAGCAGCTTCTTTCCCAGCTCTTCCCGTTCAAAATCAACCGGCACATACGTAACGTGCTGCGCAGCCTGGCCGAAGAGCCTCTTGATCTTTTCCAGCTTCACACCTTGAGTGTCGGGATGGTCCACCTCAAAAACCTTGATCTTATTCAATCCTTTAATCCTGTAGGCACGGGTATCATATCCCGCACCCAGAACGACCAGTTGCTCGAGGCCTTCATCCAGGAACGATTCCACAAAATCGTCAAAATAGCGCACTCTCGCTCTGATGGAATTTGAAAGGCCGGGAAAGAGATGCTCATAATGCTCTCTCATTGCCTTCGTTTTTTCGGGATTTTTGCGCGCGAACTCCAGCACCTCCGGATCGACAAAATGAAAGGCATAAGGGTCATAGCAGATGCGCCGCTCCTCGGGCAGCATGGATTCGGCAACTCTATGAAGGGCGATCATCTCCGCCATCTTGCTTGGCCCCTTTCTCTTCGAGCTCATCTCATTTGATTCGATAGTGCTCTCTATGCTTTGCATGGATATATCCCTCAAAGTCTGTTGTTTCTTTCATTTGATCTGCCATGCCCCCATCATTCTCAGCCTTTTTTGGTAGTTGTTGATAACCGGCTCAATGATGGCTGCTGTGCCGATTGTAGCAGTACTGCCTTTCCCGAGAATCTTCAGGAAATATACACCGTGCTCAATACACCATGTTCAGCCCAGGAGTGCGGCTAAGCCAAATCCAATGATAATCGTTCCGGAAATTCTGTTTACCCACAAAAGCCACTTTTGGGTAAACCTCTCTCGAAATAAGCCGACACCGCTGCATAAAATGAGCCACCATAGCAATGAGCCGATGAAAACGCCCATGACCAAAGCTCCTGCAGACATGTTGCTCCCAGCGGTGCTCATAAAACCAAAGCTATAGAAGAATGCCGCAAAAGATAGGATTGTCATTGGATTCGTGAGAGTCAGGAATAATGTTGAGACATAAGCGCCAATCAGGCTCTTTCCTCCTGCTATGGCTCCTTTTTCAGCAGGTCTTGCCCGAAGAGACCTGACGCCCATATAGAAGAGAAATAGGCCGCCCGCAAGGCGAAGCCATATCTGTTGGTCGATCAAGATGCTTGAAATGAAGGTCAAACCAAATGCTGCAACACACCCAAATAAGGCGTCGGCGGTCGCAGCCCCCAGGCCGGAAACGATACCGGATAGCTGGCCTCCGGCCAGCGTTCGACGCATGCATAAGAGACTTATCGGCCCTACAGGCGCAGCAATTGAGAAGCCTATGATAAATCCTCTCATCAGGAACGCGATATCCATTTTATCACCAACATAAGCCTCTGCTATTTGCCAGTTGCAGGCCGATACCTGTCCTTCAATTTTAGGCTATATGCGATCAGACATAAATATGCATGCCACAAAACCGCGACACCGGCCCAATCTTCCATTTTCATAAGCGCATTCGAGAATCGTCTCCATGGCAATCGTGATATATCCGCTCGCCAATCCCCCTTTCATGCGTATTGGAATCGTGGTCTCCGATCCCATGGACTGGACTGCCCAGGGCCTGCTGTCCTCTTTTGTCAGAAAGGGCGAGGATGCATTCTTCCTGAACTTTTCAGAGCTCTCTTCGAGCATCCTGCAGGATCTTACACTCCAGTGCAACGGCACCGATCTCCTGCATCTGGATGCCCTGGTGGTCCGGGATCTGGGCAGGAGGGGCGCCGTCGATGTATCCTTCAGATTCGAGATCCTGCAAGCTCTGGTGGATAAGGGCATTCCCGTTATCAATCCACCCCAGGCCATCGCCAGAGCTGCGAACAAGTTTGCAGCCTCGCGGGCGCTGCAGGAGGCTGGGGTGCCCACACCCAGGACCGCCGTGACCACCAGCCTGATCGAGGCGCAGAAGCTCCTGCACGATTTCAAAAGGGCCGTCTCCAAACCACTCTTCGGCTACAAGGGCAGGGACATAGTTCTCTTGCAGGATGGCGATGGGCCTGATCTGGCAAGTCTGCAGAGCATCGTGGGGGCGCAGGGTCTGGTCTATTTGCAGGAGTTCATCCCATCCGATTCCCCGCGCGACATCAGGGCTTTTGTGGTAGATGGCAGGATTTTGGGCGCGATATATCGAAGGGCTCCGCCAGGCCAGTGGATCAGCAATCTGGCGCGCGGGGGCAGAGCCACGGCCTGCCCGCTCACGCCAGAGCTCGAGGAGCTGGCGACGAAGGCTGCAGGAGCCGTGGGCGCAGTCTACTGCGGAGTGGATCTGTTGGAAACTGTTGATGGACTGAAGGTCATTGAGGTCAATGGCACTCCATCGGGAAAAGGTATCTTTGAGGCCCTAAGTGTGGACGTAACGGAAGCAATCGCAGACTATGTCCTCTGCCATGCCTGCACATAGCTCGGGCAAGCGGCATCAAAATTGTTATCTACGTGGCCGCCAAGCCCATAGACCATGTTTACGATACTCACCGGTGCACAGTTTGGTGATGAGGGAAAGGGCAAGGTAATCGATCTGCTGGCCGAAAATTATGACCTCGTGGTCCGCTTCCAGGGAGGAGATAATGCGGGCCATACCGTGGTTGTGGGAGACAAGAAATACAAGCTTCATCTGGTTCCAAGCGGTGCCATCTTCGGCCGCAGGCTGCTCATTGGACCGGGAGTAGTGCTCAATCCGCGCGTGCTTTTCAGCGAGATCATGGCACTTGAGTCAGAGGGCATAAAAGTCGACATAGGCATCGACGCCAAGACGACAATCATCATGCCCTATCATATCGAGCTGGATGGCCTGCGAGAGAAGGCGAGGACTGAGAAGATCGGCACCACCAATCGGGGCATAGGCTTTGCTTATGTGGATAAGATCGCTCGCGAGGAGGTTCAGATGCAGGACCTTTGCGACCCCAAGCTTCTGGAAGCAAAGCTCAAAGAGATCGCGCCTGCCAAGGAGAAGGCCATAGCAGACATGGGCGGAGACCCGACTGTAGTCAGGTATGCTCCATTTATCGATGAGTATCTGGAGATAGGAACGAAGCTCAAGGACAGGGTCACAGATGTCTCGCGGGAGATCAATATTGCTCTCGTTGAAGAGAGGAGCGTCCTTGCCGAAGGGGCGCAGGGAGCCTTCCTCGATGTCATTCACGGCACACAAAACTTCGTCACCTCAAGCTTCACAACTGCAGGCAGCGCCTGCGCCAACCTCGGAGTAGGTCCGGTAATGGTAGACAATGTCGTGGGTGTCATCAAGGCCTACATCACTCGCGTGGGTGAGGGACCCATGCCCACGGAGCTCAAAGACGACCTCGGTGCCAGGATGAGAGAAAAGGGCGCAGAATATGGCACGACAACCGGCAGAGCACGGAGATGTGGCTGGTTTGATGCCGTGCTGGGCCTGAAATCGGTCTATCTGAATGGCTATACTGAGCTTGCACTCACCAAACTGGATGTTCTTACCGGCATAAATCCCATCAAGATCTGCACAAGCTACAATCTGGACGGCGAGAGTCTGGGCTATCCGCCGGAGAGTACAATTGATCTGGCCAGGTGCGAGCCCGTCTATGAGGAGATGCCCGGCTGGACCGAGGATATCACAGAAGCCAAAGAGTATGATGATCTGCCTGCGAACGCCCGGGCCTATGTGGAGCGCCTGGAGGAGCTGCTCGGTGTGGATGTCTCTGCAGTTTCCGTAGGACCGGGAAGGGAGCAGACGATTTATAGGGATGAGCCAGAAGATCTGGAATAGCTTTAAGGGAAAGAAGCACGAGAGAACTGCAGCAGCAGAGTGCTGCAGCCCAAACTGATCTTTTTTTTGCATTCCAGTTACTCGAACAGGTTCACGTCCACTGTCTCTCCTTCTTCGATCCCCTCTCGCGCCTCCGGAACGATAACAAAGCCGTCCGATCTGGCAACAGAGCTGAGGATGCCCGCGCCCGAGATCATGATGGGCTCAGCCTTGCCGTCCTTCAGAGCCACCCGGACGAGGCTCAGGTATCCCGGTCGCGAGGGGATCTTGCGAGCCAGGGGAACGCGTACTACTGTAAGAGCATCGCTCTTGCGGGCTATTTTTTGCAGAGCTGGGCGAACAAAGAGGTAGAGATCTGCCAGCGCGGCCACGGGATAGCCGGGCAGGCAGACCACAGGCTTGTCTGACGCCATGCCGAAGGCAGTGGGCTTTCCAGGCTGCAGGCGCACACCATGTACGATCAGCTCTCCTATTTCCATCAATACCCGGGGAGCATAGTCCTTTTCGCCTATGGAGGTTCCGCCAATTATTATGATGATATCTGCATCCAGGCTTTCTTGAAGTGCCTCGCGAATCTGCCCTTCATCGCCCGGCACGATACCTCTCAAGGCTGCATCTGCGCCCCACTTCTCCATATAGAGCTTTGCCATGAGGCCATTGATCTCGTAGGCCTCACCATTGTCAAGTGGCCTCTCGCCGATGGCCACCAGCTCGCTGCCCGTCGGTATGATGGCCGCCTTCGGCCTGGCATAAACCCTTACATCGCCTATGCCCAAAGCTGCCAGAAGAGCGACATCAGGAGGCCTGAGGATGTGGCCCTCAGAAAAAACCGTCTCCTCCTGGCGGATGTCCTCACCGATGCGAGAGACATTCCTGTAAGCGTGTGCCTCTGCCGTGATCTCAAGCATAGACTCGCGAAGCCTGGCATCTTCCAGCATCACAACGGCATCATAGTCCTTCGGAACCTGATTGCCAGCCCTGAGCGCAAGGAACTCCTTCAAGAAAACCGGTGCCGAGAGCCTGGCCCCTTTAGTGTCAGCAGATCTCACTCCATATCCGTCCATGGCCGCCCGGTCAAATCCCGGAAGGCTTACAGGACTTATAACCGCTTCCGAGGTCACTCTCCCCGCGGCCTTTGTGCTCGAGAGGATTTCAGTTCGCCTGATGGGCAGGCATCGGTCGAGAAGCATTTCTTTTGCTGCTACAGCACCTGAAAAGCGTTTGAACATCTGGCAGGCTTTTGCTGTTTTCGTGGATATATGCTTTTGTATATATTCTATATATCCTGTGAAAGCTTGATATAATGTTATGAGGGAGGGGTGGGCAGATACTATAGACGCATATCTTTGGGTGGATGATTTGATGAATGCTGTAGTCTGGTTGGAAGAAGTAGGCAAGAATGACCTTTCCGTCGTGGGCGGCAAGGGTGCAAGCCTTGGTGAGATGATAAATATCGGTGTTCCCGTGCCCGGCGGTTTTGCGGTCACGGCCCAGGCCTTCAGGGATTTCATCAACAGAGCTGGCATTGCCGACAAGCTCTTCGAAGTCCTCAAGGTAGATGTTAACCAGGAGTCTGAGCTTCATCGTGCCGAGGAAGCAGCCAAGAAGCTCATCATGGATGCCGTAGTACCAAAGGATATCGAAGATGCCATAAAATCGCGCTATGATGAGCTGTGCAAGCGTGAGGGCAGGCAGGTGTTTGTGGCAGTAAGGTCCAGCGCCACTGCCGAGGATCTGCCGGATGCCAGTTTCGCGGGCCAGCAAGAGACTTACCTCAATATGAGGGGAGCAGATGACGTATTCAATGCCGTGCGCAAGTGCTGGGCATCTCTTTACGGAGCCAGAGCCATATTCTACCGTGTGGAGCAGGGCTTTGAGCATGACAAGGTCAATTTATCTGCAATTGTGCAGAAGATGGTGGACTCGGAGAAGTCGGGCGTGATGTTCAGCTCTCAGCCCAGCACCGGCGAGCCACTGGTGGTCATAGAAGGGGCCTGGGGCCTGGGCGAGTCAGTCGTCAGCGGCAGCGTATCTCCAGACAACTTCGTGGTAGACAGGAAAACCAAGAACATCCTGAGCAAGTACATTGCTTCCAAGGAGATCATGATCATCAGAGACCCCAAGACCCAAAAGACGGTCACGGTCAAGGTCCCGGCTGAGAAGAGAGAGGCAGTAGTGCTTACGGATAGCGAGGCAGTTGAGCTCGCCAAATACGCCGAGATCCTGGAAAATCACTACGGCATCCCGCAGGATATCGAGTGGGGTGTTGAGAAGGACAAGATATACATTCTGCAGTCCCGCCCCATTACAACCATCAACAACGGCAAAAAGAAATCAGAGGCGGTAGGAAGCGGCAAGGTGCTGCTTACTGGCCTTGGAGCCGCACCTGGCGTTGCAAGCGGCATTGTCAGAATAATCAACAAAGGCAGAGACCTGGACAAGGTTAAGCAGGGAGACATTATGGTCACCAAGATGACCATGCCGGACATGGTTCCGGGAATGAAGCGCGCCGGGGCAATCGTCACCGACGAGGGTGGGATGGCCTGCCATGCCGCGATTGTGAGCCGCGAGCTGGGCTGCCCTGCAGTGGTTGGAACTAAAAAGGCCACCTCGGTCCTGAAGGACGGCATGGAGATAACCGTTGACGGCGGAAAGGGCATAGTCTATGAAGGGCGCATTGCCTTGGCATCGGAGGCCAAGCCTGCAGCTTCAGCCTCTGCCGCAGGCGTCGTCGTATCCAAGCCCATCACAGCCACCGAGATCAAGGTCAATATCAGCGAGCCAGACAGGACTGCCGCTGCAGCTGCAACACTGGCAGATGGCGTGGGCCTGCTCAGAATTGAGCATATGATCCTCGGTCTCGGCAAGACTCCAAACTGGTACATCAAGGGCGGCAAGCAAGAGGAGTACATCGGAGAACTGGTCAAGGGCATCAAGACCGTAGCAGATGCCTTTTATCCCCGGCCTGTGTGGGTTCGCACCCTTGATGCCCCCACCGATGAGTTCAGGGCCATGGAGGGCGGCGAGGGAGAGCCTATTGAGCATAATCCCATGCTCGGCTGGCGCGGCATCAGGCGCGATCTGACTGAGACCGAGCACTTCCGCCTGGAGATAAGGGCCTTCAAGAAGCTGCATGAGATGGGCCTCTCCAATGTCGGCATAATGCTGCCCATGGTGCAACACGTTCGCGAGTTTCAGAAGGCAAAGGCCATAATGGTCGATGAGGGTTTGGACCTCGAGAAGATCGATGTGGGCATCATGGTCGAAACGCCTGGCGCAGCTCTGACCATTGAGGACTTCATCGAGGACGGAATCGACTTCATCTCCTTCGGCACCAACGACCTGACCCAGTACACTCTGGCCGTGGATCGCAATAACGAGAATGTGGCCGGGCTTTACACAGAGCTTCACCCTGCAATCCTGAAGCTCATAGAGTATGTTGTGGAGCGCTGCAACGAGGCTGGAGTCAAGACCTCAATCTGCGGCCAGGCAGGCTCTTATCCCGAGATGGCCAAGAGGCTTGTTGAGATCGGCATCACCAGCATCTCAGCTAACATCGATGCTGTGGCGACTGTTCGGGAGACTGTAGCCCGCTCTGAGAAGATCCTCATGCTCAAAGCATTGAGGAATCGAGAATAAAAGGTGCAATAGAATGAGAGACAAAGCCCTTCCCGCAGATGAGGTAATGCGCATCCTATTGGAGATGAGA
>CABMDX010000361.1 GCA_902385025.1 uncultured archaeon
GAGCCATAAGATCCGCCCAGAGTATGCTGTAAGCATCTATCATGAAAACCTCAGTCTCCCATGACCTTTTGGCCGGTAAGCTCTATGAAGACATCCTCGAGGTTTGTTTCTCTCATGACCACCCGCTCGGTGCTCGGCAGCGTTTGAATGAACTGGCTGGCCCTGGCCCTGTCGAGGAAATATTTGTACTCTGTACCATTTCCGTTCAAATGCATCTCCACAGCGACCTCACCCAGCTTTTGGCGCAAATTTTTGGGAGAGTCGAGGGCGATGAGGCGGCCATGATGCAGCACGCCCACCCTCTGACAGAGGGCCTCCGCCTCCTCGATATAATGCGTGGTCAGAAAAACTGTTGCACCCTCGCTGTTCATCCTGCGAATGAGGTCCCAAACCCTTCGGCGCGTCTGGGCATCGAGGCCCACGGTTGGCTCATCCAGAAATAGCAACTTCGGCCTGTGTATCAGAGCACGGGCGATCATGGGCCTTCTCTTGATGCCGCCTGAGACCTCATCGATAACATAGTCGGCGTGCTCTGACAGCTCAACAAAATCCAGGAGCTCCGCAATCCTGGCATTTCGTTCATCTCTGGAAATATGATGTAGCCTCGCATGCAGCTCCAGGTTCTCGGCAATGGTCAGATCCCTGTTCAAGCTGAGATGCTGCTGAACGACGCCGAATTCCGACTTTACACGGCCCGGATCACGAGCCACATCTATTCCATTGATCAGAACCTGTCCGGAAGTCGGCTTGGTGAGCGTTGTGAGTATACGAATGGTGGTGGTCTTGCCTGCGCCATTGGGCCCCAGAAAACCGAAGAGCTCTCCGCTGGCCACTGACAGATTCAGGCCATCGACAACCTTTTTTCCGGAATAGTCCTTACCAAGAGCTGAAATCTCAATCATAGCTGATGGACCCGAACACCCTTCTCGCTCGAATCATGCTGCGCATATGGCTCCCGTGGCTTTTGCTCCTGCTTCTGGATATGATGGTGCTCATGCTGATGCCCATGCTCATGATGGTGCTCGTGCTCATGAAGATGTTCATGTTGGTGCTGGGTCAACGACTTCTCCAGCTTCTCCTTGTTAAGGGTAGGCGGCTCAAAAGGCCTGCTTCTCATTCTGTGAGAGAGAGCCAGCTCCATGGCCTTTTTAACATCCTCCGATATAACCTCCGTCCTTCCCTCATAGGCAGCAATGGTCTTTGCCGTCCGCGTGATTACAATCTCGGCCCTGTGAGTTTTTACGCCCAGATCGATACAGGTGGAGGCGATGGAGCGGAGAAGATCATCGGACATGCTTACATTCCGAAGATTCTTGCGGGCAGAAGAAATCCTTTCCTTCAGAGTCTCCTGGCTCTCTATGCACCCTTCTGCAAAGCCGTCCGGATCAGCATCAAATGCCTCTGCGTTCTTTGCGATCTGCATTCTCTGATCCACATCTGCAATCCCCACAACGCTGACCTGAAGGCCGAACCTGTCCAGAAGCTGTGGCCGGATCTCGCCCTCCTCAGGATTCATGGTCCCGACCAATATGAATTTGGAGGGATGAGCCACTGATACGCCCTCACGCTCTACGATATTCACACCCATGGCCGCAGAGTCAAGAAGCACATCGGCCACATGATCATCCAGCAAATTGACCTCGTCAATATAGAGAATGCCGCGATTGCATGCTGCGAGGATGCCGGGCTCCAGCGCTTTTATGCCTTCCTTGATGGCCCTCTCTACATTCAAAGAGCCTACTACTCGGTCCTCGGTTGCACCTAGAGGCAGATCCACCACAGGGGTCTTGTGATTGACCGCTTTTATCTGATTTTTCTCATGTTTTTCAAAGCATAGATCGCACATATCCTCGGGATTTGCCGGATCGCAATTGAAGGGGCAGTTCTCCACTACAAGGATGTTCTCCAGCAGGTCGGCCAGGGCGCGAACGGCAGTGGACTTTGCCGTGCCCTTATCGCCCCGGATAAGCACACCGCCGATGCGTGGATTGATGGCATTGAGAATAAGGGCGAACTTCATGTCGTCCTGCCCAACAATGGATGTAAATGGGATGGTCTTTCTCTTCAAATGGTGCATTATCATCGCCTTTTTGTTTAGGCTATCGCAGAGATATATAAGGTTTTACATCGTATTAAAAAGTACTAATTTTCTAATTTTTTTGATACTAGCAGTACGATTTGTTTACATGATGTTAATATAAATTTTTAAATATCATTGGTAACAGAAGCGCCTATTCCTCAAAATCACGACCTGCAAATGAAATAAGATCATCAAATGGATCATGACTGGAATTCTCCACGAAGATGAGAGGATCTCGGATTGAAGAGGTTCAACGGTTCAGCGAATTGCCAATCGAATTATGATCAAATAACACTCCAATAGGATGCAGCTCATTAGCAGATGCATAGGAGACTAGAAAAGAGAGGCGTTCATCCGGGAGAGAGCAGGCTTCACCATCTGCAGGAGATTGCAGCGACTGCAAATTGTGACTATCTGAAATAAAAAGAAAAAAGAGAGCAAAAAGAGGATTTCAGAGGATTCTCCCTAGGCCACGATCCTCGTCCCTTCCTTTCCCTGCAGGGCTTCGGACAGCTTTTCCAAATTGGTCACCAGCGCACAGCGACCGGTTGATTCAACATAGGAGACCGAGGCTTCCACCTTGGGCCCCATCGAGCCCGGTGGGAACTCCCCTGCTGCCAGGTACCTCCTGGCATCTGCAACGCTCATTCTGGCTATTGGCGACTCCTTTTCTGTTCCGTAGCCCGTGGATATATGCGGAACGTTCGTCAGGATCACGAATCGCATTGCATCAATGGCTACAGCCAGCAAGGATGCGGTGAGGTCCTTGTCGATCACAGCCTCCACGCCCTGCAGGCCGCCAAGTTCATTTCTTATAACAGGAATCCCTCCGCCGCCGCCAGCTATCACCAGATGGCCAAGGCTGACGGCATGGGCAATTGTATAGAGCTCGACGATTTCCCTGGGCCGGGGCGAGGGCACTACCCGGCGCCAGCCCCGTCCGGGAGATTCTATCATCGTCCAACCATTTTTTCTCTCCAATTCCCCAGCCACGCTGCGAGAGTAAAATGGACCCACGGGCTTGGAAGGAGCGACAAAGCCAGGATCCTTTGCGTCCACCAGGACCTGGGTCAGAAGCGCTGCAACCTCTCTATTGGGAATTCTGTTTCTCAATGCCCTGCAGAGAAGATATCCAATGCTTCCTTGGGTCTCTGCTACCAGAACGTCCAGGCTCTCGGGCGGCATTCGGCTCCTTGTAGCATCAATTCGCAGAAGGATCATGCCCACCTGCGGACCATTGCCATGAACCAGGACCATTCCCTCCTTTCCGGCAATGAGGCGCATGACAGCAAAGGCAAACGCATCGGCTGCCTTATTCTGGAAATCCGGGTCTGCGGTATCGGGAAGAAGAGCGTTTCCTCCAAATGCCAGAACTGTTGGTCCAGACTGTCTCTTTGCTCTTATCTGCCCCTGTGGCTCTTTATAGCTCATCTCTTTGCCACCGCACCAACGCCGCTCTTCTCGCTGCGTTCCTTGCTCTTCTTCAAGCTGGAAATGAACTGCAAGATCTCATCCCGCAAAAAGGGCTTCTCCATGTCCTCCAGTTCATAGTAAACGCGCGTAGAAGGCTTATTGATGTTTAAGAACCGACCAAGGTCTACCGGCGTGCCAATGACAAAGGAGTCGCATTTTGCATTGTTTATGGTCTCTTCCAGCTCTCTGACCTGCTCAGGATAGTAGCC
>CABMDX010000362.1 GCA_902385025.1 uncultured archaeon
AGATAGGACAGATTTTGCTGGTCGAGGCAGACGATCCCGCTGCGGAGGAGGATATCGCCCGCTGGGCAAAGAGAGCTGGCCATGAGGTGATAAGGCTCGAGAAGTCCGGAAATATCATCCGCTTTTGGATAAGGAGGAAGAAGTAATATGAGCAAGATTCTTTATGTTCAGACCAGCGGTCTGGATACGCCGGAAAGACTCTATGCGCCCTTCATACTGGGCATGACTGCCAGGGCCATGGATGTGGAGGCATCGATCTTCTTTATGATAAAAGGAATAACAACCATGAAGAAGGGCGAGGCTGAGAAGATCAAGATCGGAAGCTTTCCCAGCCTCAAGGAGGTCATCGACCAGGCCCTGGCCTCGGGTGTGAAGATGTACATATGCGAGCAGAGCACCCAGCTTCTCGGCATTGCCAGGGGCGACTTCTTGCCCGAGGCAAAAATTGCTGGAGCAGGAACATTAAATGACCTTGTGCTGGATGCAGACTCAACTATCAGCTTCTAGGGATATGATATGTGCGGAATCTATCTGGACTACCAATCAGCATCTCCTGTGGACCCGAGGGTTCACGAATTCGCAGAGCGCTATCTGACATGCGATTTTGGGAACCCCTCTGCGCTCCACACACGCGGCCTGGGAGCCAAAGCCGCCCTGGAAGAGGCGCGTTCTAAGGTGGCGGAGCTGATAAATGCCGAAGGGCCGGAGAACATCCTCTTCACTGCGAGTGCGACTGAGGCCAATAACCTGGCGATCCGGGGAGCGGCGCAGAGGAATGCCGCAAAAGGCAAGAAGCTCCTGGCAAGCCAGATCGAGCACATTTCAGTGCTCAATCCCATGAAGGACCTGAAGAAGGCAGGCTACGATCTGGCGCTTGTGCCTGTGGACGCCACGGGCATTGTGGACCTTGGAGCACTGGAGAGCCAGATTTCCAGGGAGACCACTGTGACCTCTCTCCAGTATGCCAATAGCGAGATCGGGACCATTGAGCCCATAGCAGAGGCAAGCGATATCGTTCATAAAAAAGGGATGTACCTGCATGTTGATGCCACGGCCTCTGCAGGCAAAATCCCGATTGATGTGCAAAAGGAGGAAATTGATCTGCTCACGCTCTCCTCCAATGACCTCTACGGGCCGCAGGGTGCCGGTGCTCTTTATGTGCGCCCTGGAACACGAATTCAGCCCGTTCTCTTCGGCGGAGGGCAGGAGAGGGGCCAGCGACCGGGAACTGAGAATCTCTATGCCATTGCAGGCATGGGCGAAGCTGCAAGGCTCGCTCGCATGGAAGTGGCAGAGGAGAGCTTGCGTCTGCAGGCCATACGGGATGGCCTGATCAAGGAGATACTGAAGATCGAGGAGGCCTATCTCACAGGCCACCCGACCAAGAGGCTGCCGCATCATGCCAGCTTCCGGTTCAGCCGGATTGAGGGGGAGAGCATTCTGCTCACCATGGATGCCATGTTCAATATTCAGGTTTCTACGGGCTCGGCCTGCTCCTCACGCACTCTCGAGCCGTCTCATGTGCTTCTGGCCATAGGCTTAAGACATGAGCAGGCGCATGGCTCAATGGTCATGACGCTAGGGCGGCAAAATAATCCCGATCAGATACCTGCAATCGCAAATGCAGCAACAAAGACAGTGGAAAGGCTCAGGGCTCTGTCTCCGCTTTAGAAGGTGAATCGTAAAATGGCACAGATTGGTTACTCCAAGAAAGTTATGGAACACTTCATGATCCCCAGAAATGTGGGGGTGATCGAGAACCCTGATGGATACGGCAAGGTGGGAAACCCTGTCTGCGGCGATCTCATGGAGATCTTTATCCGCGTCAAGGATGATAAAATAGATGACATCAAGTTCCGGACCTTCGGCTGCGGCTCGGCCATAGCCGTCTCCAGCATGGTCACGGAGATGGCCAAGGGAAAGACGCTGGACGAGGCCATAAAGATCACCCGCAAGGATGTGGCAGACGAGCTGGAGGGGCTGCCTCCGCAGAAGATGCACTGCTCAAATCTGGGTGCGGATGCGCTGCATGCTGCCATCAAGGATTATTGGGTGAAGATCGGGAAGATCAAGCCGGAGGAGGCGAAGGCGGAGGAGGGAGAAGAAGGAGAGAGCTGCGGGACGTGATTGTAAACTATAATATGTCTATATAGACCATCCAGTACTTTTTGACTATTTTTTGTTTAATCCACAGATGCATAAAAGCCAGACAATAAGAGGTTTTCATTCGGCAGGGAACTCCTCAAATTTGCCATCCAGACAAATCTTCTGCAGCTTTTCGACATACTCATCCTTGACGACATAAAATGCTTCCGTATAGATGTCAATGAGAGTCTCAAGCATACCCTCCATCCTATCGACTTTTTCGCCCAGAGCCTTCAGGTCATTTTGAATGGGAGATAATCGCCGTATTTTCCGCCTCAATCATATCCAGGACCACTCTTATATTTCTGAGACGAATATAAGCTTATCATTTGTCTAATGCCTGGCTGAATCTTGATCTTGAATTACGGTCCTGCAAGTCTCCCTTGCGCGCGTATGCCGACACGTGACCGCTCAGCCGAGCCCACAAGTAACGCGGCACTGCTTCATCATAATTTTTTAGTCCCAGGTTATATTAATAGCCAGAGGACTCGACCACCTTGAAGTTGCCCCTTTGTCATCCATGGCCATGGTTCTGATCAGATACGTTCCTGCCTTACTCCATCTATGAACCAGGCGTTCGATCATTCCAGATTCGACGAATCCCAAACCAGTCCAAGTAGTTGTTCCATCCCCCCAATCGAACACATACCTGACATGATCTCCATCGGAATCGTTCGCGGATGTTGTGAAATCGTAGGATATTAAACTGCGTCCATAGGCCGGTCCCAAAGGCATGCCGGGAGTGTCTGGCGGACTGTTATCTGCTACTATGACAATTAGCGGCAATGAAAACTCCGAGGCCGCTCCTTTGCAGTCGAATGTGCTGCATCTGACATGATATGTCCCGGCTTTGTTCCAGATATGCGACGAATTTTCGACCGAGCCGGAATCGACCTGATTTGTCTGGGACGTCATTTCGTCATCCCAATCGAAGGCATACCTGACCAGATCATTATCAGGATCCTTTGCAAATGTAAAGTAATTATAAGCAATTCCTGCATACCCCTCTTCTGGACCATAGAGGTTTGCGGGCACATTTGGCCTTCTATTTGCGGCCACGGTGATCGTCAAATTATCAGACCAGCCAGATACATCTCCGCGACTGTCCTTTGCAATGACTCTGATCTGATATTTTCCAGCATTGCACCATATATGCTGTGCGCTTACATTGCTGCCGGATTTGACAAAATTCGTGGTGGATGTATTCCCGTCACCCCAATCAAAGGTACATTCCACGGAATCGTTATCGGGATCTTCTGCGGTTGCAGTGTAGCCGTTTGCAGCCCAGGCATAAACCATGGAGGGTCCCGATGACGTGGAAGGTCTGCCTGGAGGAGCGTTGATGACAACAGTCCGGGGCTCGGACCACCCGGAGGTTCCTCCTTTGCTGTCCTGGGCGCTTGCTTTGACCCGAAAGGCTCCGCTTCTCGCCCAGGTGTGGTTTGCACTTGCCACCACACCGGATTCCTCAGGACCTGTGATTGAGGTTATTCCGTCCCCCCAGTCAAAGGAGTAACTGATCCGATCTCCATCGGGGTCAGTAGCGGACACGGTATAGACGTACTGGACACCCGGCCTGCCAGAGTCCGGACCGGATGGCATGGAAGGATTGCTGGGCAAGATGTTTATCACAACGATCAGGGGCTCTGACCAGCCCGAGGATCTGCCCAGGCTATCAGTGGCTTTTGCCCTGATATGATATATTGCTGACCTGCTCCATGAATGGTTTGCACTCGCAGAGGCCCCGGAGTCCATTGGGCCAATGATCGATATCGCACCGTCTCCCCAATCTATGGAGCAATTGATCCGGTCTTTGTCTGGGTCATCAGCAGATACGCTATAGGCATATTGGACACCCGGCCTGCCAGAGCCAGGGCCGGATGGTGTGGAGGGATTCGCAGGTGGAGAGTCAATGATGACAATGAGCGGCTCTGACCACCGTGAGGCATTTCCTTTGCGGTCCAACGAACGGGCCATGACCGCATATCTTCCGCTCACGGTCCAGGTGTGGTTTGCGCCCGCCACTATGCCGGAGTCTACCGGGCCGATGATCGAGCTTGTTCCGTCTCCCCAATCGAATATGTACCGCACCATATCTCCTTTCGGATCAGTTGCGGACGTAAAATAGGCATAATCGGCCATTGGGATGCCCTGTGAAGATCCAGAAGGTGTAGCAGGAATCTCTGAAGGGCTATCACAGGTTATAGCAGGTATGGATTGAGCACCGCTGGATTGATTCTTGGGCTGCTGAAAATCCGGACATATGTCAAGGATTAACCCAATAGAGGCATTGCTGCAGACATCATCGGAAAACATTCCGGGAGCCTGGACAGAAGAAGACCAAATGAGCAGCAATAGAAGAAAAAATCGTGTTTGACTGCCGCGTATCATTATTCCCCTCCTCATTTGAAGGTTCAAGAAGAGGATTGTATTTAAATTTTCCTAAAGACATATTATATTTAGCAGATTATAGCAAGGATTGGAAAGATTATGATACTGCAGTTGAAATGGAGCCGAAGATTTCAAACAAGCCGTGAGCAGATGCCAGCAGGCTCTCCTCAGGCATGAGAAGCCCAAACGGAGCCCGCCTGCGCCTAAATTCTTCACAGTTCCAGCATCTTCCACTAATTATCCCGAAAAAAAGAAGAGAATTGTAGAAGAGGCTTTAGACCCTTGGCTCCAGCCTCTTTCTCACCGATTCAGCATGCGCCTTCAGCCCTTCAGCCTCGGCGAGGGTGGTTATTGTATCCTCAAGCCCCAGCAGGCCGTCGTCCGTGATCATCTGCACTGAGATTTTCTTCGTGAAATGGTCCACATTCAGGCCCGAGAACACTCTGGCATAGCCGGAGGTGGGAAGTACGTGATTTGTACCGCTTGCATAGTCGCCTGCTGCCACCGGCGTATACCCTCCAAGGAACACGCTTCCCGCGTGGCGTATGGATCTCAAGACCCCCATAGGATCGCGGGTAATGATCTCCAGATGCTCCGGGGCAAAGGCGTTGGAGAAGTCCACTGCCTCATCGATGTCATTTGCCACAAGAACTGCGCTGTGCTCCAGGCTCTGACGCACGATCTCGCTTCTAGCAGCGCTGGCTGCCTGGATATTCAGCTCTTCTTCTACGGCGCTGGCCAGCAGCTCGTCCAGGGATACCAGAACGGATATGGATCGCGGATCATGCTCCCCCTGGGCAATCATATCGGCAGCGATTACTCCAGGATCTGCAGTCCGGTCGGCTATGATCAAGACCTCGCTCGGGCCCGCTGGAAAGTCGATCTCCACCGTGCCACGGATGAGCATCTTGGCTGCGGTGACGTAGACATTGCCCGGACCCACGATCTTGTGCACGCGCTCGATTGAATCAGTGCCAAAGGCCATGGCAGCGATAGCCTGAGCGCCGCCAACCTTATAGATCTCATCTGCTCCAGCCATGTCCGCGGCCACTAGGGTCAGAGGAGTGACCGATCCATCCGCCTTTGGCGGCGTGCATACCACAATCCTGGGCACATCTGCAACCTTGGCAGGAATCACATTCATGAGGGCAGAACTTGGATAGGCTGCCCTTCCGCCGGGCACGTAGGCGCCTACCGAATCCAGGGGTACGAGCTTCTGGCCTACTGAGACACCAGGCGAAACCTCAGTCATCCAGAATTCGCGTTCCTTCTGCTCTCGGTGGAATTGGAAGATGTTATCAGCGGCCTCTGCCAGCGCTTCGAGAATCCGCTCCTCCACGAAATCGTAGGCGGAGTCGATTTCCTCCTCCCCCACTCGCAGGTCGTCAAGCTTTGCGCCTTCGAACTTTTCCGTGTATTTATAGAGGGCTTCGTCTCCCTTCGAGCCTACTTCCATAAGAATCTCATTTACGTCAGCCAGCACATCCTGTATGCCCACATCACGGGAGAAAAGGCTCTTCAGATCTTCATCCTTCAGCTCTTCCAGCCTCTTTATCATCATATCAAATCCACCTTCTTATGCAAAATTATTATTTTTTTAATTTATTAATTGTGTGCTGCAGATTCCAAAAGCTCATGCTGAATTGCCTCTTCCCCTCTGCCCTCTGTAAAGAGAAACCAGCCGCTCCAGAGTGTCCGCCTCCTCCAGAGATTTATCATCCCTCACTCTGACCAGCCTCGGAAAGCGCAGAGCATAGCCCGAAGAGTAGTTGGGGCTCTTTTGGATCTCCTCATAGGCCACCTCGAATATCACTGCCGCTTTCAGCTCCACCTCCATGCCCTTTTGCACGATGATCAAATCCCGGAACATCTCAGTCATTTCCGCCAAAGCATAATCCGTCAGGCCCGTGGCCACCCAGCCCACATCCAGGATCTTTCCGGTCTCCTGATCCATGCATCCGAGCCGGTAAGAGCCCAGGAAGCTGGCTCTGCGCCCTTCGCCCCATTTTGCACCTATTACTGCCAGGTCCAGAGTCTCCATCACCGGTTTTATCTTTAGCCAGTTCTTGCCCCTCTTTCCAGGAGCATAAATCGAGGAGGGGTTCTTGAGCATCAGACCCTCATGGCCAGCGACAAGAGCCCGGCGATAGATCTCCCCAGCCGTATCCGGGTTGCCGGACAGGACCTGCGGAGCCAGGATGGTGGGGTCACATATATTTTCCAGCAGGCTCCTTCGTTCGGTCAGGGGCAGATCCACCACACTCCTGCCATCCAGATAGATTATGTCGAATAAAAAAAGATGCAGGGGAATCTGTTGAGCAAGCTTTTCCACATTATATTTCCTGCGAAAACGCTTCAAGATCTCCTGGAAGGCCATGGGCCGGCCATCCTTTCCAATGGCTACGACCTCGCCATCGAGAATAGCGCTTTCTGCTCGAATCTGCCTGGCAGCGCGAACGATCTCGGGCAATGAGGCGGTAACGTTCTCCAGGCGACGGGAGAATATGCGCACCATCTCTTTGTCCTTATGAATCTGCACGCGTGCGCCGTCATACTTCCATTCTATTGCAGCGATGCCAAGCTCATCTAAAGCGGAAGGGATGCCCTCACCCAGCTGCGCCAGCATCATCTTGATAGGATGGTTGAGCATGACGCCCAGTTCCAAAAGCGTGCCTTTTCGGGCAGCAATCGCCACCAGGCCCATGTCGCTTGTGAGGTTATAGGCCCTCTCCACATCCTCCGCATCCCTGGAAAAAGCCCTGGCGATGCTATCTCGTACGCCTCCCTCACCTACCCCGATCCTCATGTCCTCTATGGCCAGGCGGGCAATGTACTGGGCCTCAAGGGCTGAGGCCCCGGAAAAGAGGAACTGGAGATTTTTGACCTTGGCGTCCTGGCTTCTTTTCCCTGAGGCGCGGGCAATGGCCAGGAACCTCTGATAGACATCCATTATGGAGAGCTGCATTTCGCCCATAAAAGCTGCAAAGCCAATGGGCCTGCGCTTCTCCACTACGCCAGCAGCCACAAGCCCTGGATCGCCGGTGGAGCGCAGCATCTCCGAGATCTGCTCAGCAGGGCAGCCGCAGCTTCTCAAAAGCGCCTCATAGAGGATGCTGGGGCCCACGCCCATAACCAGCTCTGAGCTGGCGGAGAAGACCACACCCATGACGAAGTTGGAGGCCACGGCAAGCTCGGAATCTTCCAGGCCGTTAAGGAATGCAGCGACAAGCTCGATCTTCTCGAGAGAGCCCGATACACCTTCCACCTTCTGGCAGAGCTGGGCGAAGCCAAGAAAGCCGGTCATAGTCACAGGATTCTGGCTTTAGAATATGGCATCGATCTGTTTGGTCCTGTAGATGCTGATGATATCCGTAAGGATAGACGAGGCAGTTTCTATGGAACCGGCACCCAGACCCGTGACGGTTATGGTTCCGGAGAGATCGGTATAGATCGCAGCCGAGTTCAGGGTTCCTGATACAGCAATTGGGCTGTCCAGCGGAACCAGGGTGGGCCTGACGGTCAGGGCCGGTACATCACCGATGAGCTTTATAGCATAGCCCCTCTTGCGGGCCAGGGCCAGGGCCTCCGGTGTGACGCCAGTGATGCCAGTGACATCCACATCGCTGTACTTCACGTTCATGCCAAAGAGCGAGTTGGCAAGGATTACAACCTTCCCGGCAGTGTCCACGCCCTCCACGTCATAGCTGGGATCGGCCTCGGCAATTCCCAGGTCCTGGGCTTCACTCAGTGCATGGGTGTAGTGGATGCCCTCCTCGGTCATGCGAGTGAGAATGTAGTTGCAGGTGCCGTTGAATATGCCGCGAATGCCCAGAATGTTGTTGCCCACAAGCGTGCGCTCCACAAGGCTTATCAATGGCATTGTGCCGCCCACTGTGGCCTCGAACTTCAGCATCACTCCATTATCCTCGGCCAGCTTCTTTAAGCTGGCATAGGAGACCACCAGCGGTCCCTTATTCGAGGTTACGACATGTTTTCCGGAAGAAAGAGCTGCCTCCATGTGCCCCAGGCCCGGCTGGCCGTGCACGATATTGGTGGGTGTGACCTCTATCATAAGGTCTGAGTCAATGGCCTCTATTGCCTCTTTGCCCTTCATCCCGGAGGTGGCGACGTTTGAAAGGGTCCTCTCGCCCAGGATCTTCTGTGCATCCACTCCATCTTCGGCGAGCACGCTGCCAGTATGATCGGTTACGCTGACCAGCTTCAGGTTCAGCCCCATGTCCCGCAGAACCTTCTTCTTGCGGCTCAGTACATCGACC